>CAMPBJ010000040.1 GCA_946637575.1 uncultured Clostridia bacterium
TCGGCATAGACGTTTTCAAGCGTCGCAGCACCGGAAACGACGAGGTAGTTGGCGTTAGTTAAGTTAAGGTTCGTGAACGCGATATTCTTTATCGTCGCGTTGTTGGAAGCAATGATCCAGCCGCTACTCGTAAGAGAGCCGATCCACATATTGTTGACAGCGTATCCGTCGCCGTCGATAACGCCGGCAAAAGACGGAATACGGTTATCCCACAAGAGTTCGCCTCCGTTGTACCCAGCGCCCCAGATGTTGGCGTTTGCGTAATCCGCTGCGGGTAAGTTGTTGTTCGGAACGGTAAGTTCGATGTCGTTTGCGAGCTTAAAGTAACCGCCGTTGTTTTCAATTAAAGCAACGTAGTTTTTAAGTCCGACGAACTCTTCCGCAGTCGTGATCGTCTTGGTAATAACGTTGAGAGTGAACTCGTAGTAGTTATTGTCTTCGGTAACTACGTAAGCGGTTACTTCGCCGTATAAATCCACGGGAATCTCGCTTACGGGGATCGCAAGATCCTTATCCGTTAAGTCGATATTGATTTTAGCGTTGCTTTCGTTAAGACTGTCTCTTATCGCAACGGCTTTAACGTTGTCAACGCCGTTGATCGTTACGGGGATCACTTCCGTGGAGCCTGCTACGAGGTTATCTCCGTCGATAACCGCGTCAAGATTAGCGGTAACCGTATCAATTTTGCCGGTTTCAACAAGCGGAACGCTGATCGGAAGAATCGTGCCGTCGCCGCCTACTTTCCAGTAACTTAAATCGAAGTTCTCGGCGATAGCGTTTATGTCGTTTCCGTTCGTGTTGCCGTCAACGTCTTTTACGAAGAGCGTTGAACTATACGAACCGTCGTTGTATTGAGTAGCGCCAGAAATTGTACGGAATATCGTCTTGCTTTGTAACCTTGCAGTCGGTACGCCCGTAACCACGAAGTTGGAAAGTTCTTTTGCATGGGCAACGAATACCGCAATCGCGCCTGCGTCCGCACTGTAATACAAAGACGAAGTTAAGGATCTTTGAACGATATCTTCGGTAGCCGCAGTGAAGTCCATAACGACATGAGAGTAAGTGGAATCAACGTCGTTGGTCTGAATTTCAGCATATGCGCCGTTTCTTAATACCGCGAGGTTAGTCGCGTAGTTCGCGCTGTAATAAGGAGCGCCGCCGGGCATATCGAGACGTGCCATGGACGATACCTGAATATACACGTTGTCAACGGTAATACTGCCACCTAAGCTTCCGATAAGTGAGTGCTGCCCCGCTCTGCTTAAGTTGGTGAAGTTAATATTCTTTAACGTAGCCTTATCAACGGAAGTAAGCCAAGCGGACGCCGGCGTCCTACCGTTGGAAAGCCTTAAGTTGTCAACCGTATGCCCCTGACCGTCGATAGTACCGGTAAACGTAGCGGTTATACGGTTGTCGCACAACTGGTTGTCGGCGTTTGCGCCGCCGCAGTAAATGTTGTTTGCGTTTTCTAAGGTTATATCGTTTGCAAGAAGGAATAAGCCTCCGCCGTTTTCGATCTTGGCGATATAGTCTTTAAGCGCGATGAATTCGTCCGCGGTCTTGATGTTCTTGGTTACGATCCTGACGGTAAAGTCATAGAAGCAACCGTCGTCGGATACCGCGTAGAAAGTTACGTCGCCGAAAGAGTTAGCGTTTATTACGGAGTAAGGAATACTTGCGACGTTGTTTTCAACGGCGATATTGTAGTTCGCATTGTTTACCGTAAACGCGTCTCTTAACGCAACGATATTCTTTTCGGTCGCGAGAGTTCCGAGGTCAACGGAAACGCTGCCGGAGTTCACTTTCGCAAGTTCGTTCTGCGCGTTGATATAAACGTCGAGATCCATAGAAACGTCCGCGATCCTGCCGTGTTCCGCTATCTTGAACGACGCGGGAACGGGCAAGCCGTTTATAAACTTCCAGAATCCGTTGTTCCAGTTGCTTTCGTCGAGTACGACGCCGTTGGTATCGCCGTTGATATCGGTTACGAACGCGCCGAAGGACGAGCCGTCGACTGATTTGTCGTTAAGTCTGAATACGTTCGACGTAACGGCAGATATACCCGCATTGTGAAGCCTTTCGGAAGGTACGCCTAAAACTACGATGTCTTTAAGCAAGTTCGCGTCCTTAAAGTTACCCATCATAGTTCCGCCGTAACTCTTGTAGTTATCCTGGAATCCCGTCCAGAAGTTCATGGCTGCATTATAGGTAAGCGCGGTAGACATCGTTGCATCGGTGTAGTACTTGTAAGAACCGCTCGATCCGGAAACCCAGTTATTGTTGATAGCAGTCAAATACAATTCGTAAGCGCTCTGCGCGGTTGCAGCATATCCTTTGTCGATGAATTCCTGCGTCGCTTTCGTAAAGTCTACGACTACGTTCTTAAGCGTATGAGCGGTGTTCGTGTTAGAGGTGATACCCGTTGCGATATGCGCAAGGCTTGCCGCCTGATAACTCGTTACCTTTTCGCTCTGGTTACGTTTGATCGTCGTTACGGTAGACACGTCGGCATAGACGTTTTCAAGCGTCGCAGCACCGGAAACGACGAGGTAGTTGGCGTACGTTAAGTTAAGATTCGTAAACGCGATATTCTTTATCGTCGCGTTGTTGGATTTAACGATCCAGCCGCTACTCGTAAGAGAGCCGATCCACATATTGTTGACAACGTATCCGTCGCCGTCGATAACGCCGGAGAAGTTCGGAATACGGTTATCCCACAAGAGTTCCGTTATCACGCCGTCTTTAATGTATCCCGCGCCCCAGATGTTGGCGTTTGCGTAATCCGCTGCGGGTAAGTTGTTGTTCGGAACGGTAAGTTCGATGTCGTTTGCGAGCTTAAAGTAACCGCCGTTGTTTTCAATTAAAGCAACGTAGTTTTTAAGTCCGACAAACTCTTCCGCAGTATTTATGGACTTCGTTACAAACTTCGCGTGAGCGGAGATTATATAGTTTGTAGAACCTTTTAAGGTCTTGACTGTAAAGTCAACGTCGCCGTAAACTTTTGCGGGATCTAAATCTTTGCCGTCGATGGTGATAACGCCGTTATTTATGGTCGCGTTTGCCGCGATAACGGTAGAACCTATAGAAACTTCGGCGGTAGTGCCGAGATATTCGCTTAAATCCGAAACGTCGATCGCGATGTTACCCGCGTTAGATAATAACGCGTTGTCGCTAATCGTCGCCTCGAAGTTGGCGGTCGTAACGTTCTCGCTTTCTAAGTTGACGACCTTGTAACCTACGTAAAGAGTGATGGTTACGGTGTTTTCGGGATCGATAATGTTGGTTACCGTTACGGTAAAGGACGAACCGACCTGCGCGTTTTCGCTGACCGTGATCGTATTTCCGTCAAGAGTCACGCCGTTTAATGCGGAGATCTCGACAGTAACGTCCGAACGGTTGATCGCAAGTTCGACTTCGGAGTCTACGAATACTTCCTGTTTGTCGGTAAGGTTGGTTATCGCAACGGGAGTATTGTCGAACGCCGACTTAAAGATAGGCGCAAATCCGTCTACGACGTACCAAAGATCGGTATCGAAGGAAGAAGTGTTGAGCGCAACACCGTTCGTCGTTCCGTCGGTAGCCTCTACGTAAACGGGGTTAGCGAAGTTAGAACCGTCGGAGTATCCGTCGCCTAATCTGAAAATCGTAGAGTAATCTACAGTCTCTTCAACGTTGCTCGCCTTGGGTAAGGTGGCTTTGATTCTCGGAGCGGGAACGCCGACAACGATGAACCCGTTATAATCTTCCGCGTTTACCGCTCGGCTTACGAGCGCACCGCCGTGGTTAAAGTAGTTTGCGTTGAACGCGAACCAGTAAGTCGTAGCATCGTCTCTTGTGATCTCTACGGTCTTGGTCTCGTCGGTGTAATACTTATAGTAATTTGTCGAATTGCCTTCGCTCTTGGGTGCTCTTATCCAGCCTTTTACGAACGCGTTGACCATTTCGGTGTAGTTGGCAACAGCCGCGTCGTATGCGTTCCAGCCTTTATACTTACTGTTGTTATTTGTTATGGTCAAATTCTTCCATTGTTCGGTCGCAACCGTAAAGTCTGCAACGACGTTATCGAACGTAGTCGCTTCGGGCTTGGTCGGGTTAGCGATACTTGCACCGTCGCTCGCATAACCCACGGAAACGTAGTTAGCGGCGGACGGATTTACAAGAGTGCTTACCGAGTCGAACTGGAAGTAGCAGTTCTCGAAGTGAGCGGCGCCCTTATATACGATCGCGTTTCTTAAACCTTTAACGATGTTTACGAACGCAATGTTCTTTATAGTCGCGTTATCGGATTCGGCAATCCAGCCGCTTTCAACGGACGCGGACGCAATAGCAAGGTTCTTTACGGTGTATCCGTTGCCGTCGATGACGCCGGAGAACTTAAGTATTTGATTGTGGTACTTAATGTTGCCATTATATAAGGCGCCGAGGATATTTAAGCCCTGTGAAGGTCTCATGTTCGGGTCTTCGAGTTCGATGTTGTTACCTAAAACGAAGTAACCGCCGTTGTTTTCCATAAGCGCAGCGTAATCTTTGAGTGCTACGAACTCCGCCGCGGTGGTAACCGTCTTGGTTATAACGAGCATCGGAACTGTGATGTAGTAGTTGGTATCGTCCTTATAGCTTGCAACGGTAAGTTCTACGTTGCCGTAAATCTTTGCCGCGTCAAGTAAGGATGCGTCTAACGAGATCTTTCCGTTATTTACCGCAACGCCATCCGCGATAGTTTCGCTTCCGGATAAAACTTTGACGGTTTCCGCAAGATGCTCGCCGTATTCATTTAAGTCGATAACGACGTTCGCGGTAGTTCCGACGACTTTATTTTCATCTATCGTCGCTTCGAAGTTAAATTCCGTCGTTTCGGACAACGTTTCGTTAACTACGGTCGCGATGATATAGATCGTAATTTCCGTCTTCATTTCGGGAAGGATCTTGTTGGTCGCAACAAGCTTAAACGACGTGCCTACTTCCGCGTTTTCGGAGATCGTAATAACGCCGTCACTAATCGAAACGTTTTCGTTGCCTTCTACGGTTAATTCAACGTCGGCTCTGTTGGTGGTAACCGCAAATTCGCCTCCTACGGGAAGTTCCATGTTGTCAACTGCGTTGGTAAACTCGATAGCGGTCTCGGAATCGAACGCGCCCTTAAATACCGGCGCTAAACCGTTTATAAGATACCAGTACTCTGCGTCGTATCCGTTGAAGGATAATTCTACGCCGTTGGTAGTTCCGTCTACGTATTCGACGTAAACGTTGGCGTTCGCACCGTCGCCGCCGTGATTGTAGTCACTGTTATCGACGATTCTTATCGTGTTGCTCTTCCAGTTTTCGGTTACGCCGAGTACCATAACTCCGTTTAACGTATCCGAGTTATTAACTGCGAAGAACGAGTAGTAATCGTGCCCTATCGCGGGAACTTTGGTAAACGTTGCAAGATCCGCAGCGGTAGAACTCATATCGACTACGACAGCGTTAAACGTAGCGTTTCTGCCGAACTGGCTACCTATGATATAAGTACCGCTCCAAATGTGATCGGGCATCCAGTTGCCGGAACTGTTGGTCGTGAACTTATCCATATGGATATACACGTTGTCTAACGTACCGAATACGTTGCAGATAAATCTTGCCGCGCCCGCGGTCCTCGTATTGACGAACGCAATATTTCTTATAACCGCGCTTGCCGCGAAGTTGATGATATAACTTCCGGGGATGTACCTTCCGCCGTCAGTGCTGGAGGTACCGGTTACCCATAATCCGTCGACTACGTGTCCTCTGCCGTCTAAGATACCTGCAAAGTTATCCATGCCGTAGTTGGAGATTACGCCGTTAAGTTTAATGTCGGAATCTAATACGTAGTAACCGCCGTTATCTTCGAACGCGTTTACAAAGAATACCATTTCTTTGAATTGCTGTTCGGTACTGATCGAGGTCGTTACGATACCTATTTGATAGGTGGCATTGTACATGCTGTATTCACCGGAGAATACAACCGTCAATTCCGTCTCGCCGTAAGAAGTCGCGGGGATATTAGCCGCATTGAAGGTTAAAACACAAGTATCTACATCGAAGGAAGGAGCTGCGTCAACGAGTACGCCGTCAACGTAAACCGCTTCCGCCTTGTTGATCTCCTGCCATTCGATAGCGGTCGCTATCGCGGTTCCGGTAAAGTCTACATTGTAGTCTGAAGTGTTGTTGTTCGTCAATTTATCGTTTACGAGAGTAGCGTGGAGGTTGATTTCCAAATCGTATTCGCCAAGATCGTAAATTACGGTAGATTTTCCTACTTTGACGGTTATCTCAGCAGTTTCTTCATAGTCGAACGCATAAGTTGCGATCACCCTGAATTCCGTGTTGAATTCTGCGTCTTCGATACGGATGGTATTTCCGTTAAGCGTGACCTTGGAGAGAACTTCCTCGTCGCCGTCTAAGGTCAATTTTACGTTGGATTTGTTCAAAGCGAACGTGAAGTCAGTACCCTGAGCGATATAATCGCCGTCCGCTATATTAGTAAACTCAACGTGATTTTCGGTGTCGATAACTTCGGCTACCGCAGGTGCGTAGTAAGGAACGCTGTTTTCTGCGACAGTCCAAATGGTTTCGTCCCAATTTGCGGTATCTACGCCGATAAGTTCGGAATAGTCACCGACGGTAAAGACGTCTCCGCCGAGAGAATCGACGTAAATATCCTTATCGTTGAAGTAACCTACTTCGGTGAGTTTGCCGACGATTTCGTAAACGTCGACGTTACCTACTCTGCCGGACTTTCTTCTTATGTCGCCGTTAGCGGTGTAGTATAAGGTTTCATTAGAAGCGCCTTCCGTAAGTTTAGCGGTTACGGAGAACACGCTTAAATTGTTCTTTTTCGCGAGACCATTAGGATCGATAACGTAAACGCCTTTAAGATGCGCGCCGGTATTGTAGATCGCCGCGGTAAGAACTATGCTGTCCGTGGTGGTAAGAGTTCCCGCGTTGAGCTTAGAAAGATCGATGACGACGTTGGTCGCAACGTATCCCGTACTTCTCGAAATAACGTGAGTCTGAGTGTTGGTTGCGCCCACGAGTTCCGCAAACTGGATGTAGACGTTGTTGATGCGTCCGCCGCCCATCATAAGGAACGCGCCGTTGCCTCTTAAAACAGCATTGGTGAACGCTACGTTCTTTATCTCGCCATCTTTAAGCGCACCGTCGATAAAGGACATTCTCCACTCGCCGTGCGTAAGTCTGATACCGTCGATAGCGTAACCGTTACCGTCGATAACGCCGGAAAATACGCTGCCTTGCGTCTCGCAGATACCCGTCCATTCGGTGCCGTCCGCAGTTATATTGTCGAATAATTTATAGTATCCGCCCTGAACGTAATTGCCGTCTACGGGATCGTTGCCTTGCGCAACGCCGTATGCCTTAGATACTTCCTTGATAGCAACTAAGTCGGTATAGTTGTAGATGCCTTTGGTAACGAAGTCAACGTAGTAGATAACTTCGTGTTCCGCACCGGACGCAGTCGTGATCTTCGCGGTAAACACGTTGAGTCCTGTCAAAAGTTTTACGTTGTCAAAATTGAACGATTTGTTTTCTAAGTCGAAACCGATCTCTTCGTTATCGAGAAGGAATTCGGTTACGGTGATATTGTTACCGAACGTCGCGAAGCTTACGGGGATCTTGCCCTCAGCCCAGTCAGTAGAACCGTTGGCGTTCCACTTTAAGTCAACGTCCGCTCTCGCCTCAACGGGAACAGATCCGATAACTTCGCCGCAAAC
>CAMPBJ010000041.1 GCA_946637575.1 uncultured Clostridia bacterium
GGCGCGGAGATAGGCGAGTGGGAAGGTTGGAGTTATTCAAACGGCACGGTTTACTTTAACGGCAGTCCGATGATCTCCGGAACTCCGTCCGCGCTATCTACCGGCGGAAGACTTATCGTTCCGGGCGATAAATCATCTGATTATACGATCGTCTACGAACCGACGATAAAACTTACGATGGAGGCGGCGTCCTTCTTCGCCAAATCTTTCTACGCCGCTACCGGCGTTTCCGAAAGAGCCCGTTTATGCGAAAACCCCGCAACCGCGGATTACACACGTAACGGCGTTTACTTTAAGGAGACGATCACGGACGGAATAACGCTCAACAGGATCGGCAGCGCGGTCTGGGATGATTCCGCTTGCTATATCGTTATAGGCAATAAGGCGATTTTAAGCGAACTTAACGTCGTTCCGGAAGAGTATTGCGGAATCATAAGAAAAGTAGGCAATTCTTATATTCTCGCGGCTGACAGGGAAGACGATTACGACGAACTTGTAAGGCTTTTACTTAAAGAACTCGTCGGTTTCTCCGCTTTAAGCGATAATCTCGTAAACTACGACACGTCGAACGCGGTAGGCGGCGCGCCCGAAGTAGACTATAACTTTACGGTCGGTTCTTCGAAGAGAAGTTCTTCGGGCGGGATACAGTACTTTAAGTACGACCAGCTCGGTTATTCGAATAATTCTTACACGGCGATCGGCGGAAATACGTGGCACAACACGTTCAACTGGTTGCCTTTCACGACTTTCGTTTTAGGCGGCGGGGACTACGGTGTTTCGGGCGACGCCTCGCACTGGAAGTGGTACTCTAACTACGTAAGCGGCGTAACGCCGACTTCGGCGAACGCGCCCGACCCCAGCGCTTCGGGACACGATCAACTCTGCTACACCGCTCACGGCGACAGCGTGGAGAGAAGTCTTATGATCGAGGCGGTGGGAAATGCGGTCGCGGAGTTCCTGCTTTCAGACAGGAGTATCCGAAGTGTAACTTTCACCCATCAGGATAACGCGTACTTCTGCACCTGTTCTTCGTGTTCCGGCAAAAAACCGAGTTTACTCATATTGAAATTAGTAAACGAAGTTTGTAACTATATCGACGAACACTACGATATTCCGCAAGACTGGTCTTTAAGCTTTTTCGCGTACAAAAAGACGATGGAAGCGCCGACCGAGGCGGAATTCGGATCGGTCGGAAGTATCAATCCGCACGTCGGGATCGTTCTCGCGCCGATCGAGGCGCACTACGCGAAATCGGTATACGACTCGTCGAACGCGTGGTTTAAGTCGAGTATGGACGCTTGGGGTAAACATATCGGCAAGGTGGGTTGCTGGTTCTATCAGGCGAACTTCGGTTCTTATTTCTTCCAGTGGAACACGTTTAAGCCCATGCTCACGTGGATCGAGTACGCCGCGTCCGTTTTGCACACAAATTCGCTCTTTATTCAGGGCATAAGCACGGTAATAACCGGCTCCGCGTTCAACGACTTTAAGGAATATATCACTTCGAGAGCGGGCGTAGAGATAATGTCGCGCGTAAATCCGAGATCGAGTTACGCAAGCGAATCGCTCTATATGGCGGATATCGAAAAGTATTACTTTGAACTCGTTCAGGACTTCTTCGGGATCGTGATAAACGGCAACAACGTTACGCTTAACGCAAAGAAGAACGGCTACTACGGACCTGCCGGCGTAGAGATGTACGAACTCTTCTGCGCGCAGAACGCGTGGTACGATTCGGCGCTTGCGCAATTAAAATCCGACGTTGACAGCGGTTACACAAAGTACGACAACAAGAGATATAACGCGTGGGCGTCGCAGATAGACAGCAAACTCGCTAACCATACGGGATACGGTTCTTGCAGGGATCAGGTCGGAACTTGCGCGTTTTTAAGCCGCAGCGGAAGTACTTACCGCAATATAATTCACAGCGCGATGACGTATCTTTATTCCGCAGGCACGGATTATTACTCGAACGTTTACTATCCGTACGTAACGAAAGCGCAGGTAACGAACTTCTACTCGATACTTGCAAGAGCGACGAAGAAACTTTCGGACGCTTACAGCGGAAATTACGACGACCCTTATTACGATATGTATAACGACAATATCATGGCGGAATCGCTGTTCTCTAGGCTTGTAGCTTGTACCGCGAATGTCAATATTACGACGACGACCACGGCAAGAAATATCACGAATACTTACGGCATGAAGACGTTATATTATACGTACACTTTTAAGGGTGTAACTACGACCGAGACAGCGCAGACCAAGTGGCAACACTTTAAGGACGATATGGATCATCTTTGCCTTGACAGGCTTGCGGAAGATTTTGCGGTTACCGGCGTGTATAACTTACCGCAGTACAACGGAACGACGCGGTTAAACTCCGGAAGAGCGGGCGTCTACTACATCTGGTCGGAAATGTTAAACTACATTGACGGCGGATACACCGTTCCGACCTGGGTAAGGGGATAGACCTGTAAATCAGGATAAAAGAATAAAGAAACGACATATTAAAGTAATAAAGGAGAAAAAGACATGATAAGATTAAGCGCGTTTGCTGACGAATACGCAAAAGACCTGTCCGAGCAGATCGAAGGGCTTAAAAGGAACGGTATTTTGCTTTTGGAACTCCGTTCGATCGGGGATAAGGGCGTTGCGGACTTTACGGACGAAGAGGCGGAACGCTACTACGAAGAATTAAAGGCGAACGGCATATCCGTTTGGTCTATCGGTTCTCCGCTCGGAAAAGTGGATATCGACTGCGACTTTTCGGAGTACGAAAAGAAGATCAGAAGGATATACAGGATCGCGAACATAATGCACACGGACAAAATACGTATGTTTTCGTTCTATAAAGCGTACGATCAAAAGGAAAAAGTCTTTGAATATTTAAGAAAAATGTGCGAGATCGCAAAAGAGTACGGCGTAACTCTCTACCACGAAAACGAAAGGGAGATTTACGGCGACACTTTTGAAAGGGTTTTGGAGATAAAGGAAAACGTTCCCGAGTTAAAGCACGTTTTCGATCCGGCGAACTACGCGCTTATCGGCGTCGACTGTAAGGACGCGATCGACAGGTTTATTGACGAAGTCGGCTACTTCCATATAAAAGACGCGATCTACTCTACCGGCGAGATAGTTCCTGCGGGGGAAGGAGACGGACAGTTTCCGCACATTATCGACATTTTGCCCGATAAAGACTACGTTTTTACAATGGAACCTCACCTTTGGGAGTTCTGGGCTTACGCTTCGATAGACAAAGCGGAAATGAAACACAAAACCGAGTTCGAGAACGGCAAAAAGGCGTTCTGCCATGCGGTGGACGCGATCAAGGCGTTACTTAACAGCAAGGGTTACGTCGAAAAGGACGGCGTTTTTTCCAAAAAATAACGCCTGAAAAACAAAAAAACAGGGTACGCCCGCTACTTTCCGTAGCGGGCGTATATTTTTATCAAAAAAAGATATATTCTTTCAAAAATATCCGAAAAGATATTGACAACTAAGCGGGGCTTGTTGTAAAATATATTAGCACAACTATAGGTGTAGTTTGTCAATTTTAAAACCGTTATTGAGTTGACCTACGAACCGTATGTTTTGCAAGATTATTGCAGAAGATTTTAGGAGGACAAAAAATGAAGCATTCTGTAGTAAAAAAATTACTTTGCGGCATACTTGCAGGTATTTCCGCATGCACGATGGTCGCCTGTGGCGGCGGTGGTCCCAACGGCCCAGATAATCACGACAGACCCACCGACACGAGTAAAACTCAGGTCGAACTTTTTAACTATGAAGCCGGCTACGGCAGAGAGTGGGTTGACAGTTTGATTTCGAGATTCGAAGAGGCTGTAAAAGACGTTTCGTTCGAAGAAGGCAAAAAGGGCGTTCAGGTTTGGTATAACGGCGCTCAGCAGACTTTTAAAAGCCAGGAACTTTCTTCCGCGCCTTATCACGTTTTCTTCCAAGAAAACTGCGACTACTACGAATTGAGACGTGCGGGCGTGCTTGTGTCCGTAAACGACATCGTAAAACAGAACGATCTTACTTTGTGGGACGGTTCGAGTTTAAAAACTCAGTTGGAGGCTGCGGGTTATCCGCTCGATAATTCTGTCGAATCCAAACTCATCGACCAGCAGAAGGCGTTCTACACGGGCGACGGCACTAACGACTACTTTGCCGTTCCTTCATATATGTCCACTTGGGGTATTATATACGACGTAGAACTTTTTGACGAAGAAGGTCTCTATATCGTAGACGCGCACGACGGTAACTTCCATCTCGAAAGCGATATCGGGTACGAAGAGTACGACCGTACGGTAGGTCCTAACGGAAAAGCAGGGGATTACGACGACGGTCTTCCCAGAACGTACGATGAATTCTGGTCGCTCTGCACCAAGATGAAGAACAAGAACCTTATCCCGATCGCTTGGTCCGGAAAACACGAATTAGGTTATCTTTCCAGTCTCGGGTTCAACCTTTTGAACACCGCTTTGGGTTCGGAACAGATGATGCTCAACTACACCTTCAAGGGTTTAGCGAAAGATCTTATCAAAGTCAGCGGAAACGGCGAATTCGTGTTTGACGCACAGGGTAACCCGGTTACCGAAGACGTTGACATCACGACGATCAGAAACGGTTACGAAACTTTCCGTTCTTCGGGCGTTTACTACATGGTAGACTTCTTAAAGAACCTTTTGGATCAGAACGTTTCTTACTACGACGATACGATAAGAGGCAACAACTTCTCCCACACCGACACGCAGAGAGCGTTTATCGAATGGGGACACATGAATGGAAGAAAGAAGATCGGTATGTTAGAAGACGGTCTTTGGTGGTTACGTGAAACTATTCCGTCGAAGAACAAAGTTTACGGCGATTCGAGCAACTTCTTAAAGACTCACAAATACGGTTGGTTGCCGTTACCTTATCCTACGGAAGAAATGGCTGACAGGGGACTCGCTCCCGTTCTTGCGGACTCTCTTAACGCTTTCGGTTGTATCAAGAGCGGCGTCAGCGCCGGCGTAAGAGACGCATGCAAAGCGCTTCTCTTGTTCTCCTGCACGGACGCTTCCTGTCTCGACTTTACCGTAAAGACAGGTTCTCCGAAGGGATTAGAATACGACGTTCCGGAAAGCGTAAAGGCGGATCTTCCCGAATTTACCAAACAGTTTATTCAGTTCTTAAATGAGGCTGATAAGGTTTACAACTTCTCCGGTCTTGATTTCTACAACTCCAACAAGGCAACCTTCCAGCCGGCATCCCGCTTTGCGGCGACCGTAAGGGGTAAATATCAGAAGAGCGTAATCGACGGATATATTTACGATTCTACGGTTCCCTCCAAAGAGTATGCGGAAGATATTTATGCTACCGCAAAGAGCTTCTTCACGACTTATAGCTGGACGGCTGATCAGAACTAGTAAAAAGGCTGGATAAAAATGACTTTTGTAAAAAAGAAGAAAAAAATCAGCAAGAAAACGTTGCTTTTCTATTGCGCGTTTATGTTATGGCCTGTTCTGCAGTTCGCCGTATTCTACATCGCGGTCAACTTCAACTCTTTCTTGCTTGCTTTTAAGAAGGTTGACGCCAACCTTAACTTCATCGAGTGGACCATCGATCACTTTTCGATCTGGTTTAAGGATGGCACTACGCCGAATTTAAGACTTTCCGCCGCTATCGTCGTGTCGTTTAAGGGTTACCTTATAAGCACGCTCGTCGGCATGCCGATGGGACTTCTGTTCTCGTTCTATATCTTTAAAAGATTACCGGGTTCGATGTTCTTTAGAGTCATGCTCTATCTTCCGTCGGTTTTGTCTTCGCTCGTTTTAGTGCTTATCTATTCGTACTTCGTGACCGCGCCTTTCCGCGATATCCTCGCAAGGCTGTTCACGGTAAGTCAGGATTCTAAGTTCGTCTACTCCGAAGTAAAACTAATGGGCAGGGGGCAGGTCAGTTTTGCAACGCTTATGTTCTACAATTTGCTCGTAGGGTTCGGCGTCTCCGTATTGCTTTACGCTAACAAGATGTCTTCGATATCGCCAGATCTTATCGAAGCGTCGGAACTTGACGGTGTAAACACGTGGCAAGAGTTTTTCCACATAATTCTTCCCGAAGTTTATCCCACTATTTCGGTGTTTTTGATCACCGGAATCGCGGGTATCTTTACCAACCAGTATAACGCGTACCCGTTGACGAAAGGCAGTCCGGTTCCGGATTCCACTACGATAGGTTATCTTATGTACGACAACGTTGTCGACGCAAAAGACAATTTGGCAGACGTAAAACTCGCGCAGACGGCGGCTTTGGGGCTTATGCTTTCCGCGGTGGTTATTCCTACTACGTTCCTTGTTCGTCACTTACTGTTAAAATACGGACCTTCGGAGGATTAAGCGTATGAAGAGTGTAATTATCAACGGAAAGAAGATAAGCGCGAAAGGGGAGATAAGGTCTAAGATCACACCGATGACCGCTTTCCTTTTAACGCTCTTCGTCGTTTACTGTATAATAATGTTCGTTCTTCTCGGTTGGGCGTTTCTTTCGTCCTTCAGAGATCCGGATATGTTCGTCTACTATCCGCACGTATGGACTTCTCCTAATCCTGACGATTTCGTCGGCTGGATAGGGTTTGCGAACTACGCGTCCATAATCGAAGTTGTTCCGGTCGTTACCAACACGATCTCCACGGCTGCAAGAGAGACTTTCTTCGGAATTATCTTAAACTCCGCGCTTTACGCTTTCGGGTGCGCGTTCTTAAAGACGCTCGTTCCGTGTCTTACGGCGTATATCTGCGCAAGATATAAGTTTAAGTTTTCAAAGATCGTCTACGCGACCGCGATCGTCGTTATGACGATCCCCGTTATCGGAAGTTTGCCTTCCGAACTTACGTTCGCAATGGCGTTCGGGTTCTACAACCATATTTGGGGACTTTGGGTAATGCATGCGAACTTCCTCGGAATGTACTTCCTCGTGTTCTACGAAATGTTCGACTCTTTGCCGTTCACGTATTACGAGGCGGCGTCGATCGACGGCGCGAGCGACTTCCAGCAGATGATCCACATAGGTCTTCCGCTTTGCAGGAATACGTTTATGACGGTAATGCTCATCAACTTCATTACCTACTGGAACGACTATCAGATCCCGCTTCTTTACCTGCCGCAGAAGGTAACTATCGCAAGATACTTGTACTTCTTCAGTAACGTAAACAGAATCAGCGGCGATCCCGCGATGGAAGGTAAGTACGGCGGAAGGCTCGGCGCGCTTCCTTTCCAGATCACGGCTGCCGTGTTCATGGTATTGCCTACGGTAATTCTGTTCTGTATTTTCCAGAAGAGATTGCTCGGTAACCTTACTATCGGCGGTATAAAGGGTTAAAACAGGCGTCGCCGCCTTATTTTAAGGCGGCGACGAAAACTTACAAGATTTTTTACTTTAATCAGGAGGCACTATGACTAAGACAAGGAAGCTTTTCTTTGGGATAGTTTTATCGGCGCTTTTTCTTTTGTTTTCGGGGCTTGCGCTCTCCTTTGGTTTAGGCGACGTTAACGTCGCTAACGCCGAAGAAGGTTGGGCGTACGTTTCGGACGAAGAGTTGGCGCAAACATATTATTACCGCACGGAACTTTCTGTTCCTCAGAAAAAGATCGTCGTTGACGGAGAAGAGATCCCCGCCGAGTGCACGTTAGTTTTCCCGAGCGGTAAGGCGTACGCAAAATCTTCGGTTACTTTATCCGA
>CAMPBJ010000042.1 GCA_946637575.1 uncultured Clostridia bacterium
GGGCGAAAAAATTGAATATAAGGTATTAAAAGTAAAGGGAAATATCGCTTTTGGTAAACTTTTGCGCGTTTTAGAAAAAAGTCCTTTTAGAAGAGAGCCGGTTTGCCCGTGCTTTACAAAGTGCGGTGGTTGTAATCTGCAACACGTATCCTACGAAAAACAACTTGATATCAAGAGAAAGACTATCGAAGACGCTTTTTTAAAAATCGCCAAAATAAACGTAAAAACCGAAGAGGTGGTTACCGGAAACGGGGAGTACAGATACAGAAACAAACTTCAACTTCCGGTCGTGAACGTAGAGGGAAAGTCGGAAATTGGGTTTTATTCCGAATATTCGCACAGAGTCGTGCCGATCGACGACTGCATGATAAATGCAGAGTGGACGAAAGATATTATCTCCGCGTTTAAGGAGTATTTTTTACTCGGAATAAAGGGTTATGATGAAGCGAGTGGCTCGGGTGATATACGCGAAGTCGCGGTAAAGGAAATCGGCGGAAACTTAATTATTACAGTCGTAACCCCGAACAGTAAACTAAAACACGAAGAAAAACTTGTTTCGATATTAAAAAACAGAATTAAGAACGTTTTTTCTCTTTATCACAACGTAAACGAAAATAAAAACAACGTGATTTTTGGAGAAAGATACCGCCTTATATACGGAGAGCCGAATTATAACGCCGAGATGCTCGGAATAAAATATAAAATCGGCGTAACGAGTTTTATGCAGGTTAACACGACGGTTTGTGAAAAACTGTATAAAACAGTTTCGGAACTTGCAGGGGAAAACAAAGATAAGACCGTAATTGACGCGTACAGTGGCGCAGGTCTTATGACCGCGATACTTTCACTTAAAGCAAAAAGGGCGATAGGAATTGAGATAGTTCCCGAAGCGGTAAAACTTGCAAATGAACTAAGTGGCGGCAACGGATTATCGCAAAAAATCACTAATTACCTTGGTAAATGCGAAGAGATTATGCCAGACATAATGAAAGATATTTCCGACGCTGTGATAGTTTTAGACCCGCCGAGAAAGGGTTGCGACAGAAAAGTTATAGAATCCGTAAGTTTTAGCGGCGCGGAAAAGATTATTTACGTTTCCTGTATGCCTTCGACTCTCGCGCGCGACGTGGGGCTTTTGACAGGGACTTTAAAGTATGACGGAAACAGTATTGTTGACGGTAACGAAGACGGGAATTATAAGGTCGAAAAGGTGATACCTTTCGATATGTTCCCGAACACAAAGCATGTAGAAACTGTAGTGTTACTGAAAAAGGTAATTTAAATGGCGAAAAAAAAGGAAAAAGAAAAAGTAAACTATAAAGAAAAAATCAAGTTTATAAACTTTATCGGTTTAACGGTCGCAGGGATAGTCAACGCTTTCGGCGTTACCTTGTTTTTGTATCCGGTAAAGTTATATGACAGCGGTATTTCCGGTCTTTCAATGCTTTTAGATCAGGTAACGCCCGCTTGGTGTTCGCTTTCGCTGTTTTTACTTGTTCTAAACTTGCCGATTTTTTTGTTCGGGCTTAAAAAACAGGGGTGGATATTTACCGTCTATTCGATTTATACTATTTTGATTTACTCGGTTTCTTCTTACTTAATCATGCACGTTTTACCGATCGACGTTGACTTTGTATCACCGCTTGCAGGTTCTGATTTATTACTGTGCGCTGTATTCGGCGGTTTTATTTCAGGTCTTGGCAGCGGGCTTACGATAAGGTTCGGCGGCGCGCTTGACGGAATCGACGTTCTTTCAGTTATTTTTGCTAAAAAACTCGGTATATCTGTCGGAACTTTCGTTCAGATATTCAACGCGATTTTATACATAGTCTGCGGTATCGTGATTCAAAGTTGGATCCTTCCGCTTTATTCGGTCGTTACGTACTTTGTCGGCGCTAAAACTCTCGACTTTATAGTGGAAGGCATCGACAGGTCGATGTGCGCGATGATAGTTACCGAAAAAGCGCAGGAGATTTCGGACGCGCTGTCGGAAACGTTTAAGGCGGGCGGAACAATCGTAAACGCAATGGGCGGTTTTTCCAAAGATAAAAAGCAGATCGTTTATTTTGTTGTCAACCATTTTCAGATCAACCAACTTAAAAACATCGTTTTAAAGATCGACGGCAACGCTTTTATATCTTTACAGGACGTTTCGGATATAGTAAAGAACAGAGACAGAAAGGTAAATAAAAACGTAAAATAAAATTTTTTTAAGTTTAAGGTGACTTATGAGAAACTTTATTTGTGAAAACAAGGACTACGAAAACAAGTATTCGCTTAAAAATTGCGGAGATTTTAACGGTGCGGCAATATACGAACTTTCTTTAAAAAAATCGGATATAACCGGCGAACCTTTTGTAATTTCTTTCCGCGAGAAAATGTTGGACGCATATTCAACCTGGACGCCAACGTGCGAGAGACAACGCGCAGTTAAACAATGGTTTTGGCCGAACGAGTCCTCATCGCGATTTCATTACGGCGCGCCCGTTTTTTCTTTAATTAGCGACGAGAATAAAAACAGAATCACTGTTGCCGTTTCGGACTGCATAAACCCCGTTAAAATCACTTTCGGCGTTGAGGATATAAAACAGAAGGAAGAGGTTTTGTTTAAGATCTCGATCTCGCCCGATTATTTTAACGGCGACACGTATAAAACAAAAATCTACGTTGACGAAAGCGACGTCCCGTTTTATAACGCGATCCCGAAAGTCGCTTTGTTTTGGGAAAAAGAGTTAAGTATCCCGCGGAGAAGAATACCCGATAATGCGGTTGCGCCGTTATACTCTACCTGGTATAACTTTCATCAACAGCCGACGCAGGATTTACTTATTAAAGAACTCGAAGTTGCCTCCACGCTCGGATTTAAGACGATGATATTAGACGACGGCTGGCAATTCGACGGGCAAGGCGTCGGAAAATACACGATAACCGGCGACTGGGAAATATCGAAAAGCAAGTTCCCCGATTTTAAGGGTTTCGTCGATCGCGCACACGAACTCGGAATTAAAGTAATGGTTTGGTTTTCCGTGCCGTTTTTGGGCATAGACACTAAAGCTTTTCAAAAATATAAAGACAAGATGCTTTACTTTAGCGAACGGGACGGAGCGGGGATTCTGGACGTCAGATACAAAGAAGTCAGAGATTTTATAATAAGTTTCTATGTTGATTACGTAAATACTTACGGAATCGATGGGCTAAAACTCGACTTTATCGATTCTTTCGGCACGGATAAAGCGCCTTTATGTAATGACAAAACGGACACTTCTACGGTTGAAGAAGCGGTGCTTAAACTCCTTACCGAAATCAATGAGGTTCTGACGGCGAAAAAACCTGACTTTATGATCGAATTCCGTGAGTGGTACGTAGGTCCTGAGATAGTCCGTTTTTGTAACATGCTCCGTGTTATGGACTGCGCGTACGATTCTTTAACTAACCGGATAGGGATCGTCGATTTAAGGCTTTTACATAAAAACGTCGCGGTTCACTCGGATATGCTTTACTGGGCGAAGACCGAATCTCCCAAAAACTGTGCGAAACAACTTATAAATATACTTTTCGGTGTTCCGCAAATATCCGTCCTTTTAACCGAGTCGTATAAGGAACAGTTGAAAGTAATAAGTAATTTCGTTAAATACTGGACCGAAAACAAGGAAGTTTTGTTAAACGGCGAGTTTAAGGCGTATGCTCCGGAGTGCAACTACTCAAAAGTATCATCAGAGGACGACAATAAGAAAATAACGGCTTTATACTCGGATAAACTTTACTTTTTCTGCGGCAAAAACGAAGACGTGTTTAACAACACGGACGGAAACGGAATAGTGGTTAAAACCGACGTTACGATAAAAGCGGAAATATACGATATTTTTGGGAATATAGTTTCAGAGAGCGTTGAAAAAGCGGGCGTTTGTTTTTTACCTGTGGAAATAGGCGGTATGTGCAGACTTTCTGTTTTTTAGCATTAAAAAACGTTTCGGTCGTTTTTTCAATTTAATTATTAGTAAAGGATAAATAACGGAAATAATAATATGACAAAGATAGTTTATTTACCACACGAAGCAAACTCTTTAAATCTCGGGTTTACCGACGTTTTGTACGAAAAGAGTAAAGAAATAACGATAGTTCATCCGAAGGGCGAAATATTGCCTTTGGGGGATTTTCCCGGCGACTTCGGTAAAATAGAAAAATATCTTATATCCGAAACAAAAGACGCCGACTATCTTGTTATATCCGTCGACGCGCTTTTGTACGGAGGAGTAGTTAATTCGAGAAGACATTATCTTCCCAAAAAAGAACTTAAAAAAAGACTCGACTTACTTTCTTTTATTAAAAACGAAAACCCGAACGTTAAAATATATGCGTATCAAACGGTCATGCGCTCACTTCCTTTTTCGCAAAAACAAGGCGAACAGGATTACTACGGAATATGCGGAGAGGAACTTTTCCTTTTCGGTCAGAACGAACATTTAAGAAGGAAAAGGAAGATAAGCGGAAAACTATACAGGCAAAGCAGGCGAGTATTACTTCCTGTTTGCGGTCCTTACTTAAAAGATTATATAAATCGCAGGAAGTTAAATTTGCTTTTCTTGGAAAAGACGATCAATCTTTCAGGTAAGATAATTGACGAATTATTTATTGTAAACGACCTTTTTGCGCCTTATGGGTTTTTAGGTGCAGACACCGAAAAAGTGAATAAGTATTGCGCAAAGCATCGCGACAAAGTTAGCATGATTCCTTCGGAAGAAGGTGCGGGGCTTTGCCTTGTTTCGCGAATAATATTAAAAGAGCGCGGGGAGTCGTTCGGCGTTTGTCCGATTTATCCTGATTCTTTTGACAGGAAAATGGATATATCCGTTAAAAAGATCATTGAGTGCGTGGGCGCTGCCGTAACCGATGAAAAAAATGCAGACCTACTTTTATTCTGCAACGTTAAACCGTCAAACGAAGAAGCCACATTAGACCTTGTCGGAACGCGTAATTACGCGGATTTCATTTATAAAATGAAAAAGGCTTTGGAAGATAAAAAGAAAATCGCGCTTACAGACGATTATTCGGGTGAAGGCGGGGATTTATTGCTTTTGAGCGGTATATCCGAAAAAGTGGGCGTTTTTAAACTTGCAGGGTATTCCGGCAGAAAAGACGTTTCAGGCGCTGTTGCGGAGAGTCTTGCAGAAAGCGTTCTGTTCTTTTCTGACGGAAACGTCAAATCGCACAGAAAACGTATTGCAACGAGAATATATGAAGACGTAGGGATTAGTAAGGCGGATAAAAACGTTTCGGAATCTTGCGCTAAATCCGGAAAAGAAGTAACTGTAAAAGCGATAATAAAGAGCGCGCAGGAGATAATCGAGAAGGAAGTTCCCGAAGTTTTCGACAGGTTTAAGATCGAACAGGCAAAACTTCTTAACGTTTCGCCGTTTAGACCTTACTTCGTTGTTTCGGAAAAGGTTGATAAATAGATAAAATAGGTAAATATTTATTATTAGGTCAGGCAAAAAGTGTTCTTTTTTCTGACCTTTTTTTATATATTAAAATAACGAGTTATCAACTTTTAAAGCGTAAACACAGCCCAAAATTGTTGATAACTCGGGTAGTTTATTTGACTTATCAACAAAAAAGAAGGTTTGCGCTTGTTTGTAGTAAAAAGAAAAAATCTTATGATAATCGCTGTGTTTATAGCCTCTATTGTCGCTTTTTTATCCTGTGTCTTTGCGTTAAGTAAAAGCGGTCGGGAAACTTTAAATAACGGCATAAAGATAGTGCTTGACGCCGGGCACGGCGGGATCGACGACGGAGCGGTGGGCACGAAATTAGGGCTTTTAGAGAGCGAAGTCAACTTGTCGATAGTAAACTTTCTTAAAGAGTACTTGCAAGACGCCGGGTTTTCCGTTCACTTAACGCGGAGTTCTTCCGCGGGTCTTTACGGGATCGCGACTTCGACGTTAAAGAAAAAAGATATGGAAAAGCGCAAGGAGATAATAGAGAAAGTTAAACCGGAGATCGTTATAAGCGTTCACTTAAATAAGTACTCGTTGCCGAGCAGGGCGGGAGCGCAAGTGTTTTATAAAGCGAATAGCGTTTCGTCGGAAAAACTTGCTATGTCAATACAAAGCCGTTTTAACGAAATGGAAGAAAGTCTTAAAAACTACTCCGCGCTTAAAGGCGATTATTTTATACTGAATTGCACCGAATATACGTCCGTGCTTTGCGAGTGCGGGTTTTTGTCGAACGAAAGGGAAGAACGGCTTTTATCGACCGAGGAATATCAAAGGAAAATAGCGTACGAGATATACTCCGGTGTGACCGGGTATCTATACGAGAGTGCCGTAAAGTATTTTTAAGCCGTAAAGTATTTTTAAAAAGATTGTCCGAATAGAGATTTATTCGGACTTTTTTTATTGTAATTTAAAAGAAAGTAATGTATAATATAAAAGGAAAAATAGGTGTAATGTGTTTAATTTCGGCGATACTTTCGATAAAAACAGAATAAATTCCATAAACCCCATAGTTTTAGCGTTTGTAGGCGACGCGGTGTATTCTCTTTATATCCGCAGCGAACTTGCGGTAGATAACGACTCTAAAACGGGGGTTTTAAATAAACTTGCGACCTCTAAAGTAAAAGCGACCGCGCAAGCGGATCTAATTGAAAGGATACTGCCGATTCTTTCTGAAGAAGAGTCCGCCGTTTTTAAGAGGGCAAGAAACGCGAAAAAACACGCTAAATCAAAGAGCGCGTCCGTTGCCGAGTATAACCTTTCCACCGGCTTTGAAGCCGTTTTGGGTTACTTATACCTTTCGGGTAATTTAGACAGAATAAACTACTTACTGAAAAAAGGAAACGAACAATGAAAGTCGAAGGCAGAAATTCCATTTATGAATTACTTAAAACCGACAAAGAGATAGACAAGGTTTTAGTCGATAAAGCGCAAAACGACGAAGGTTCGAAGCGTCTTTTAGGTAATATCCGTTCGAGAAAGATAAAGATCCAGTACGTTGACAAAAGACTTTTGGATAAAGAAAGCGTTTCAAAGCGTCATCAGGGCTTTATCGCGATTACTTCGGATTATAAGTACTTCGACTTAGAAGATATTATAGACGGAGTAAAAGGGAAAGACGGATTTATTCTTGTTCTGTGCGAGATAACCGATCCGCATAACTTGGGCAGTATCATAAGAGTCGCCGAGTGCGCGGGAATAGACGGGATAGTTATCGGGAAAGACAGGTGCGCGCAGGTAAACGACACGGTAATGCGTGTGTCCGAAGGCGCGTTAAATCACGTTAAGGTCGCGAGAGTAACTAACGTCAACGGCGCGATCGACAGGTTAAAGGACAAGGGTTACTGGATATACGGCGCGGAAGCGGACGGCAAGAATATATACAGCGAAGACTTTAAGGGCAACGTCTGTCTTGTGATAGGCGGCGAAGATACGGGCGTAAAAAAACTCACGAGGGAAAAGTGCGACGAGATAGTGTCTATTCCGATGTACGGCAAAGTAAACTCCCTTAATGCGTCCGTTGCCTGCGGTATCGCGGTTTTCGAGGCGATGAGGAAAAGGAAAAACTTATGACGACGGAAGAGCTTATACTTTTGTCCGACGAAGAACTCTGTTCGCTCGTAAAAAGCGGCGATCCCGTGTCGATAAACGTTTTGATCGAAAGATACAAGGGCTTTATAACCAA
>CAMPBJ010000043.1 GCA_946637575.1 uncultured Clostridia bacterium
TACAGGTTTACGATTCCGAATTTCCCGTCAAGACTTTTATCGTACGCGCAGGCAAGGCTACCGATTATTTCCATAACCGACCCCGTTTGCGACGTCGGTGAAATAGCCGAAGAAAACGGTTTCGGATTTAAAGGATTATCTAACGACGCGGACGCGTTCGTGGGGATAATAGAAACCGCTTGCAAGGCTGATTTAAAGGCTATGGGCGAAAAGGCTTACTCGTTCTTAAAGGAAAACTATTCCGCAGAGAAGACTTACGAGATTATAGAAAACGCGTTTAAGGAAGAAGAGTAATGAAAAAATTGCTTATAAGGGCGTCGCTTTTCCCGCCCCAAAAACTCGGCGGCGGGCCGATAACTAGCGTTAGCAATCTTGTTAAAAAATTAAAAGACAAATTCGAGATTTACGTTCTTACGCACAATTACGAGATAGGTCATTGTGAACCTTTGCCAAACGTTGATGGCGGAAAGTGGACGACGGTTGACGGGGTAAAAGTGTTTTACGTCGATCATAAAGACAATTCCGTGAAGTTCAACTTAAATAGGATCGAGGAAGTAAAACCGGACGTCATATATCAAAACAGTTTTTTCAGTTACGACCACCTACTCGCCTCGTTACGATACAGAAAAAAGCACAAAGATGTAAGAGTGGTCGTTGTTCCGCGCGGAGAGTTCGGGTTTGAAAAACTCAAACTTGGGAGAATAAAGAAAAGGCTGTACATAAAAGCCTTAAAACTTTTCGGTTACTTAAAGGGCGTTTTTTTTCAGGCAACGTCTGATGACGAAGTGTCGGAAATAGAGAATGTTATCGGAGGGAATAAGGTTTTTTACGCGACGAATCTTCCTTATGAGTATAGTGCTCCTGACTTTGTAAACGATAAAAAGAAGGGCGAATTGTCTTTATTCACTATATCGAGAATACATGAGATAAAGAATATTCTGACTTCCGTAAAGTGCCTAAAAAAAGTGAGCGGGAAGGTTGTTTTCGATATTTACGGACCTATGGAGCAAATAGATTACTGGGCGAAATGCGAAGCGGAAATAAAGGAACTACCTGAAAACGTAACGGTGGAATATAAAGGCGCGATAGACCATGACGAGGTTGAAAACGTCGTAAGGTCGCACGAAGCGTTACTATTCCCAACAAAGGGCGAAAACTTCGGTCAAACTATTGCAGACAGCTTCTTGAACGCCCGTCCGGTCATAATAAGCGATAAGACACCTTGGAGCGACTGCGAAGAATTCGGTGGGGGAATCGTTGTAAAACTTGAAGACGAAGTGGGATTTACTAAAGCCGTGCAAACTTTTATTGATGCGGATCCCGATGAGTTTTACAAATATTCGGTAAGATCTAAGGAATATATCGACAAGAAACTTAATATTGAAGAAGAAGTCGAAAAATACTGCGAAATGTTCGGTGAAAATGAGTAGTTTGATAAAAAAAATACGTACTTTTTTTAAGGTTAACTTCATAAAGAAGTATTCGACGGATTTAAAGAAGTATTCGGACGAAGAATATAATCAAAGACTTTTCAAAATCACGTTCGGGCGAAAGGGCGACTTTAAGAACCCAAAGACTTTTAACGAACACGTTATTGCGTTAAAGCTGTACGCTGACGAATCGGGATTTGAAAGATATACGGATAAGTATGAAGTGCGTGAGTACGTAAAATCGGTAGTCGGCGAAAAGTATCTGAACGAAGTTATAGCGGTCTACGATACTGCTGAAGATATCGACTTTTCTGTGTTACCGAAGTCTTTTGTGTTAAAGGCAACGCACGGCTCGGGGTTTAACGTAATTGTAAGAGAAAAGAGTGCGATTAACGAAAGCGAGGTTAAAAGTAGATTTAAGACGTGGCTTTCACGCAACTACTATTACGTCGGCAGGGAGAGGAACTATAAAAACATTGTTCCGCGGATCGTCTGCGAAAAATTTTTAGACACAGCCGACGGCAAGCCGCTAAACGAAGTAAAACTTTTTTGTATTGACGGTAAAGTGAAACTTATATCTGACAACCGGGTTTATAACGGCGTTCGTTGCGATAATTTGTACGACGAGAATAAAGACAAATTAGATCTTCGCTGGGGGATGCCGAATCACGCATACGACCTTCCGGATAACATCGACGAGATGATCTCGGTCGCAGAAAAACTTGCAAAGCAATTCAGATTCGTACGCGTAGATTTATATGATTTGGATGGTCGTATAATTTTTAGTGAATTAACGTTTCACTCGGGCGGCGGATTAGTTCCGCTCTCGCCGAAAGAGTGGGATGAAAAGTTAGGGAAATTATTTGATAAATAGATGAAAGTTTTTTTACTTGGTTCAGTCGTCAGTCCTGATGAAGTGGACAGAATTCTTAATCGTAGCAAGATTAAACCGTCCGTCGCGCCCGTGTATTTTCAAAACTCGCTGATAAGCGGGCTAAAAGATAACGGCGTGGATTTAACGGTCTATTCCCTTCCGCCCATAAAATCGTTTCCGAACGGAAGCAGATTTTGTTGGGGAAAAAGAAAGGAAAGGTTAGACGACGGAACAGAAGTTACGTGGCTACCTACAATAAACGTTGTCGGATTAAAACAAATTTCGGCATATCTTTCGGCAAAGCACGCACTAAAAAAGTGGCTTAAAGAAAATAGAAACGAAAAGGACAAGGTGGTTCTATCCTATTCCGTTTATGCTCCGCTGGCGAAAGCCGCATTAAAGATGTGCAAAAAGTTCGGCTGTAAAACCTGTGCTATAATTACCGACCCGGAGGATTATTCTTACAAGAACAGCGGTAAAGGGTTTAAGTCGAAACTGCTCAATAAAATGGCGAACGATACTAAGAATTTGACTGAACAGTTCAACGGCTACGTTTTTTTAACGAAGTATATGATAGACCGCTATAACGCCGTAGAAAAACCTTTCACTATCGTTGAAGGGTTATCTAATCCGAACCTTTTTGACGGTGTAGAGGCTAAAAATCGGGGCAATGAGGTTACTTATACCGGAGTGCTTAGTAAAGGTTTTGGGATAGATAAGCTTGTTCGTGCCTTTTCAATGGTTAAGGGGGATTATAAACTTAAACTATTCGGTTCGGGTGAATGTGAGGAGTTTATTAAGGAGTTTTCAGAAAAAGATTCGCGAATCGAGTATATGGGTAGAGTTGAAAGAAGTTTTCTGTTGAGTTCCCAACGCTCGTCTAAAATTCTTATAAGCGTTAAACCGAGCGATGAGGAATATACAAAATTTGCATTTCCGTCGAAGGTTTTAGAATATATGACTTCAGGTACACCGGTTTTAATGACGAGAATTAAAGGCGTACCGGACGAATACTTTAACTACTGTTATTCGATCGAAGACGAATCGGTGGAAGGCATCAAAACCGCGATAGAAAACGTTCTGGCAAAACCGAGCGAAGAGTTAGAAACGATGGGCGAAAAAGCACGGCGTTTCGTGATAGAAAAGAAAAACAAAACAGTTCAGTGCGCAAAAATAAAACGTTTATTGGAAGAAATATTAAATGGGTAAGTTAATAAGTAAAATTATTACTTTTTTCTTAAAACTTAAAACGAGTATCGTGTTAAAGTTCCACGGTATTAAATTCGGTAAAGACGTTTTAGTCAGGGGGAAAATAATCCTCAGGGGAAAAGGAAAAGTGGTTTTAGGTAACGACGTTATCATAAACTCATCCGTTAAATCTAACGTTACCGCGGGAGATAGAACCTGTATTTTGGTAAAAAAAGGCGCTGCTTTATCGATAGGCGACGGTGCGAGGATATCTAACGCGCGGATAGTCGCAATGGATAGCGTTGAGATAGGTCAACGCGTTTTTATCGGTGCGGGTGCGAAGATCTTCGATACCGATTTTCACCCTATATGCTATAAAGAGCGTGTAGAAAACAAGAATGAACTTGCGGCACATCGCCCCGTTGAGATAAAAGATGGCGCGTTTATCGGGGCTGAAACTATAATACTTAAAGGAGTTACAGTCGGGGTGCATTCCGTTATCGGTGCCGGCTCGGTTGTAACAAAAGACGTGCCGGATTTTGAGATTTGGGCAGGCAATCCCGCAAAAAAGATAAAAGACGTGTCGGAAGATGAAAGTTTATGAGATCAACGTGACCGGTGTTTTCAGCACCGGAACGATCGTGAAAAATATTCAAAGACGTCTTTTAGATAAAGGCGATGAGTGTCGTTTTGCTTTTGGTCACGGCGGGAAGGAAGACGAAAATTCTTTTGCATTAAGCGGCATATGGCGTCAAAGGTTAGATATCCGTGCGGAAAGAGTTTTCGGCAGAGGCGGATTATTCTACAAAGGTAAAACGAGAAAGCTAATACGAGACATAAAAGAGTTTTCGCCGGATATAATACATCTTCACAATTTACACGGAAACTACTTGGACCTAAAGAAACTGTTAAAGTTTTTAGCCGAGTATGATAGACCGGTTATTCTGACTCTGCACGACTGCTGGGCGTTTACGGGCGGATGTACTCATTTTACCGAAAACGAGTGTTATAAATGGGAAACAGAGTGTAACGACTGCGCATATAAGACGCGGTATTTTGTAAACCGCATACTCCCTAAGGAGAATAAAGAGTTTAACGCTAAGAAAAAACTTTTCGGCGCAATTAAAAACTTGACCGTAACTACGGTATCCGAGTGGCTTAAAAACACCGCCGAGCGATCCTTTTTTAAGGAAAGACCGATCGTTACCGTATATAACGGTATTGATACAAACGTGTTTAAAAAGCAAAACTGTGACGAATTGAGAAACGAACTCGGCTTAAACGGCAAAAAAGTCGTTCTGGGCGTCGCGAGTACTTGGACGGAGAGAAAAGGTCTTTCAAAATGGAAGGAACTTTCGGAAAACATTCCCGACGGATACAAAATAGTGTTAGTCGGACTGAATAAAGAACAAACCGAGAGTTTTAACGGTAACGTTATCGCGCTTCCGAGAGTTAAAGAAACAAACGAGTTAGTTCTTTTATATAATCTTACAGACGTCTACGTAAACCTTTCTTTAGAAGAGACTTTCGGACTTCCGACGGCGGAGGCTTTATCTTGCGGAACGCCGGCGATCGTCTTAAACTCCACGGCTTGCCCGGAAGTCGTTGATAAAAATACGGGGATTGTGTTAGAAAAGTATTCACCGGAAGCATTGATCGATGCGGTAAGACATCTTGCTAATCGTAAGGCGGAAATAAGCGATTACTGCGTAAAAAGAGTGAAAGACTGCTTTTCGGTCGGTAGAATGGTCGAAAGTTACTGTGATCTATATGATAGCGTGTTAAGTAAAAATGACAAGTAAGGAGAAATCGGTGGTCTACGAAAAACCGAACGAAAACAGAAAAGTTTTTGAAAGAAGTATGGCGGATTTGTGGAATCTTGCCTGTCTTTACGTTTCACTTATCTGTTGCTTTTTGGTCTTGGTGGGCAGATCATTAAGAATAGATATTTTAACCAGCGTCGGAACACGTATAATGATCGTATTCCAGTTTTTTTGTGTTTTCTTGGTCGAACTTTTTATAAACGGCACTAAAAAACTAAAAAAGGAATATATACTCTTTTTAGTGCTTTTTTTAATCTTTGTGTTGTGTGGGGTCATATATCTTAATGATTTACTAAAAGACTACGTTTTGTTTTTCTGCACGTTGATGTTTCCCGCATATTTATTGAGTTTTTATAGAATTAAACACGTAAAACAAGCGAAAGTTGCAGTTTACGTGTTCGCTTTTATTGTCGCAATACTGTTTATATATCTTTATTTTTCGCCTTACAGTCACATATTTTATGCCGAATACGGGATAATAAATGTCTCCGCATTAACGCTCGGGTTTTCTAATCCGAACGAGACGGGAATCTACGCTATGGTGCTTGCCTTTATATTTCTCTCAAGTTTTTTTGAAAATAAAGGTTTTATAATAAGGGCACTGTCGTTGATGCTTGTCGGCATTTTTACATATATGACTTTTCTTACGGAAAGTAGAACTTGTTTTATTCTTCTTTTGATAACCTTAGTTGCATATGCTTTTAATTTAGTTAAGAGAATAAATGAGAACTTGATTGTAGTCGCATTTATTTTGCCTATAATATCTTTTATTATATTTCTTATTTTCCCTGACGCTTTACGGTCTTTGATCGTTTTAGGCGAGTCTGCCGATACCGGCAGAAGTTACATCTACGAAGAGGTATTGAACGAGGTAAGTATAGGAACGTTCTTTTTCGGGAACTTCGGCACGTATCTTAACGCAAACTTCCACAACAGTTACGTATCTTTATTTATGTCCTTCGGTTTATTCGGTATAATTGCATATCTCGTTTACGTTAAACATATGTACTCTGCGTACTATGTGAAGTTAAGGAAATCTAAAAAACCTAACTACGTGGCTTTTGCAGGAGCACTTTGCATAATTGTGCACGGAGTGTCCGAGTCCGCGTTTTTAACATCGGGTGTTGCGTATGCACTTTTAGGGAGCCTTCTCTTCGTACTATCGCTTCCTACGGAGATAAAAGAATGAAAGTAACCTTCTATTCTAATTACCTTACGCATCACCAGATACCGTTTTGCAATGCATTAGATAGAAGAGACGGCGTGGAGTTTTATTATGTCTCGACAGAGCCTATGGAAGAAGAGAGAAAACTCGGAGGTTGGGAGTTTAAGAGCGACTATCAATATGAATTAAAGGCTTATGCGTCGGCGGAGAATAAGAGTAAAGCTTTAGAGTTGGCAAGGACAAGCGATGTTATAATCATCGGTTCTGCTCCGGAAGAATACGTAGAATATCGGATGACAAAAGGTGAGAAAAAACTCACTTTTCGTTACAGCGAAAGAATATACAAAAAAGGGCGTTGGAGAGTCCTGTCTCCAAGAGGATTGGCTTTAAGGTACAAGTCTTATTACAGATATATCAACAAACCGATCTACATGCTGTGCGCCAGCGCATATACTAAAGGCGACTTTGCGCTTTCGTGTTCATATCTCGGCAGGTGTTACAAATGGGGATATTTTCCCGAGACGAAAAAGTACGAAGATATAGAAAAGGTTATTGAAAATAAAAAGCCTAATTCTATACTTTGGACGGCAAGACTGATTGACTGGAAACATCCCGAGATCCCTATTGAGATAGCAAAAAGATTAAAGGAAGACGGTTACGGGTTTACGCTCGATATGATAGGCGTAGGACCGCTTGAGAATAAAGTTAAGGATCTCATTAGTAAATACGGCCTTGAAGATAAAGTAAGGCTACTCGGAAGTATGAGCCCCGATAAGGTCAGAGAGAAGATGGAAGAGAGCGAAGTGTTCTTATTTACGTCGGATAGAAACGAAGGGTGGGGCGCGGTGCTTAACGAATCGATGAATTCGTGCTGTTCGGTTATAGCAAACAAATCGATAGGGTCTGTGCCGTACCTAATAAAAGACGGAGAGAACGGACTGACGTATAGCGGTAAGAAGATAGATAGAATATATGAACAAGTAAAGCGGCTGTTAGGCGATAAGGAATTAAGAAAACAACTCGGCAAAAAAGCATACGAGACGATATCGACAGAGTGGAATGCGGAAGTGGCTGCCGAAAGATTTATAAAGCTTGTAGAGAGC
>CAMPBJ010000044.1 GCA_946637575.1 uncultured Clostridia bacterium
CTATCTATCTTGCGTCTTTCGTAGTTACCTAATAAGGTAAGAAAAACAAACTTAAAACCCCTGCGGATTTTCCGCAGGGGTTTTCTTTTTGCCGTTTAGTTTATTTTTCGGTTACTTTCTTTTTTGTGGTTTTACGCTCTTAACATATCGCCGGGTTGTAATTTTACGTCGGTATAAAGTTTAAGTTTTTGCTGAACGAGTTTTGCATCCTCTACCGCGTTGCCGTCTAAATCGAATAGTTTTTCCACCTTAACGGTCTTATTGAAACTCTCCGTCGGGGATAAGACTTCGAGCGTGTCGCCGACCTTAAACCTGTTCCGCATCTCTATAACCGCGTACCCGTCGCCGCAACCTAAAACGTTTGCGATAAACTTCCTACTGCCTTTACTCTGGCTGTCGTCAAAGTTTTCGGTCCTGTCGTTTTCATGGAGATAGTAAGCCGTGGTAAACTCTCTGTGCGCCGTCTTCTCCAACTCTTCTTTTAAAAAAGTGCCTTCGATATTCTCGCCCGTTTTATAAAACTCGTCGAGCGCGCGGCGGTAAGCGTTTATCACCGTCGCAAGATAGTATTCGGTTTTCATCCTGCCTTCTATCTTAAACGAGCAAACGCCGGCGTCCGCAAGTTCCTTTATGTGTTCTATCATACAAAGATCTTTGCTGTTAAGGATATAAGTCCCGCGATCGTCCTCCTGCATTTCGAGGTACGCGCCGTCAGATCCGCGTTCCCTTATCTCGTAATTCCAACGGCACGCCTGAACGCACGCGCCCCTGTTACTGCTCCGCCCCGTCTTGTAGTCGGAAAGAAGACACCTTCCGCTGTACGCGATACACATCGCCCCGTGAACGAAACACTCGAGTTCTATATCCGGCACTTTTTCGTGTATTTCTTTGATCTCTTTTACCGAAAGTTCGCGCGCAAGGATAATGCGCTTTACTCCCTGATCTTTCCAGAACTTCACCGCGCCGTAGTTTAAGGTGTTCGCCTGAGTGGATAGATTTATTTTAAGTTTCGGCGCGACGGCAGACGAAAGAGACACAAGTCCCGGATCGGACACGATAACCCCGTCCGCGCCGAGCGTTTCCAAAAACTTAAAGTATTCGCCCGCAGGGGCTAAGTCGTAGTTCCTTGCGAAAATGTTTACTGTAACGTAAACCTTTTTGCCGTTTTTATGCGCAAACGCGATCGCGTCCGCCATTTCGTCGTTTGAAAAGTTGCCCGCAAGCGCGCGAAGGGAGAGTTCCTTTCCGCCGATATACACCGCGTCCGCGCCGTAGTAAAACGCGGTCTTAAGTTTTCCCATATCGCCCGCGGGGGCTAAAAGTTCTATCTTCATTTTATCCTTTCCGTAATGCACACGCCGTCGTCAAATTCGTAAAGCGTAGATTTAAGATTTTCGCTGTTCATCACTTTTTCAAGATAGTTTTCCATACTGTGTTTTATGGTCGCGTGCTTATGCGGTGCTTTCCCCAGCACCATGCCGCGATATAAGACGTTATCCGCAAATATCACCCCGCCGACCTTTAAGACGGGAAGTATGCTCGATAAGTATTCAAAATAATGCCCCTTCGGTCCGTCTAAAAACACGAAGTCGTATTCCCCCGTAAGCACGGGCAGTATTTCCGACGCGTCGCCCGAAAAAATCTTCGCCCTTTTTTCCACTCCGAATTTTTTGTAGTTTTCCTTCGCGGTGTTTATTTTTTCCTCGTCGATCTCGATACCGGTAAGCGTCGCCTCTTCGCATTTATACAGCATTGCGATCCCGGATAATCCTACGTTCGTGCCTATCTCTAAAATATGCTTCGGCTTTTTCTCTTCGACTACGGAAAGCAAAAGCTTAAACGACTTGTCCCGAAGTATCGGTTCGCCGCTTTTTCTTGCCGCTTTCCTAAGTCTATCTATTTCGCGGAACAATTTATACCACCATAACGACCGGAAGTATCATCGGGTTCTTTTTTGTCTGTTTATAAAGGTAGTTTTTAACTCCCCTTCTTATTATGGACGCGAGCTCGCTTTCGTCGTTTACCTTTCTCATATCCACGTTTTTAAGCGCGTTAAGTATGTTCGCTTTCGCGCCGTTTATGATCTCATCGGTAACTGCGATGCCCTTTCCTATTATTTCGAGCGAAGTCAGTTCCGCGCTCATCTCGTCCACTCCTACGACGATCACGAAAAGTCCGTCTTCGGACAAATGTATCCTGTCTCTTAAAACGTAACTGTCCGCGCCGTCTATTCCTACCCCGTCCACAAGATTAGAACCAGCCTTGAACTTTTCACCGCGTTTTATACTCTTTCCGTCAAGCACGGCGGTGTCGCCGATCTCGGCTATCATAATATTGCTCTCTTTCATCCCCAAAGACTTCGCAAGATCCGCGTGCTTTTTTAAGTGTCTGTACTCGCCGTGTACGGGGATAAAGAACTTCGGCTTTAATAAGGTGTGGAGAAGTTTAAGGTCTTCCCTACACGCATGCCCCGACGCGTGTATGGGTTCTAACGATTCGTATATCACTTCCGCGCCGAGCTTATATAAGTTGTTTATTACCCCGTATATCATTTTCTCGTTTCCGGGGATCACCGAAGAGGACAGCACCACGGTGTCGTTACCGCCGATCACCACTTTATTGAACTCTCCGCTCGCCATACGGGTAAGCGCGCTCATAGGTTCGCCCTGCGTACCGGTGGAAATGATCACCACTTCTTCGTCCTTAAAGTATTTTAAGCGCTCCACGTCCGCAACGATCCCGTCCGGAATAAAGAGTTCGCCTATTTTAGACGCGGACTCCGCGATATTTATCATGCTCCTTCCGGAGAACACGACCTTTCTTTTATACTTTTCGGCAAGGTCTATTATTTGCTGTAACCTATGCACGTTAGACGCGAAAGTGGCGATGATAAGTCTTCTTTTAGCGTTTTCGGAGAATACGCTGTCTAATGCCTTTCTTACGGCAGACTCGGAAAGCGCGGAACCTTCTATCTCCACGTTCGTGGATTCGCAAAGCAAGAGCATAACGCCCTTTTTACCTATCTCCGCGATCCGCGGAAGGTCGATAACGGAATCGTTTACGGGAGTGTAGTCCACCTTAAAGTCGCCCGAGTGGAACACTACGCCAAGCGGCGTCGTTATAGAGAGCGCGACCGCGCCCGCAATAGAGTGATTCACGCCGATAAACTCGACCGAAAAACAGCCGAGTTTTACGCTGCCGCCCGCCTTAACGCAGTTCAGTTTCGCGTTTTCGATCCCGCGTTCTTTCAATTTGTTTTCGATAAGGGTAAGCGTCAGTTTCGTGCCGAAAATAGGTGCGCCCAAGTCTTTTATTATAAAAGGTAGCGCGCCGATATGATCTTCATGACCGTGAGTGATGACGATACCGCGCACTCTCGACCTGTTTTCGGTAAGGTAACTTGCGTCAGGTATAACCATATCGACGCCGGGCATATTGTCGCCGGGGAAAGTGAGCCCCGCGTCGATAACCAGAATATCTTTTCCGTACTCTAATACGGTCATATTCTTGCCTATCTCGCCGACGCCGCCTAAAAACCTTACTTTAAGATCTTTTTTTGCGTCTTTTTCCGGTTTCTTATTTTTAGATGCGACGGGATCGACCTTCTTTACCGATCTTTCCTGCTTTAAGCCCCTGTTTTTAAGTTTGTTGTTTTTCTGTTCGCGAATATTCGCTTTGGCGGTATTCTTTCCGCCCGTGATCTTTTTTGCCAAAATAACTCCCTGTATATTCCGCGGGCGTATAATTTTTCGCCCACTTTTCCATTATAGTTTTTAATTAATTATACACTTTTTCGGCTTTTTTGTAAACTTAAAAAGCCCAAAGGAGACCTTAAAAAGCAAAATAGGCGTAAAAATACTTGTAAAAAAAGTCGATTGATAGTATAATTGTTTGGAAAAAGATATAAATAAAGGAGCATTTATGAGAGTATATAACTTTGCAGCGGGTCCTTCCACTCTTCCGCTTCCCGTTTTAGAAGAAGCGCAAAGAGATCTCCTCGATTATAACGGAACGGGCATGTCTATCACCGAAATGAGCCACAGGAGTAAACCCTTTATGGCGGTAAACGAAGAGGCGCAAGCCCTTCTTCGCGAACTTATGGGGATCCCCGAAGACTATTCGGTCTTGTTCGTTCAGGGCGGCGCGTCCCAACAGTTCGCCGCAGTTCCCCTAAACCTTTTAGTAAAAGGCAGAGCGGACTATATACTTACAGGAAACTTTGCGAATAAAGCGTACGAAGAAGGCTTAAAATTCGGCGACATGGCGGTTGCCGCGTCCTCGAAAGAAGATAATTACACCTATATCCCCGATATGAAGAACGTTAAGTTCAGGGACGATATAGATTACGTACATTTTACCTATAACAACACCATATTCGGAACGAGATTTACTACCCTTCCCAATACGAAAGCAACGCTCGTTACGGATATGAGTTCCAACATCTTATCCGAAGTCGTGGACGTAAAAAAATTCGGACTTATCTATGCCGGCGCGCAAAAGAATATCGCCCCCGCGGGACTTACTATCGTCATCGTTAAAAAAGACCTTTTGGGAAAGGCTATGAGTATCTGCCCCACCATGCTTAACTACGCGATACAGGATAAAAACGACAGCTTATACAACACCCCGCCGTGTTTTTCTATCTATATGGCGCTTTTGGTGTTCAGATGGTTAAAAGCCCTCGGCGGCGTTCCCGCGATCCAGAAAATAAACGAAGAAAAAGCCGGCATTTTGTACGACTTTATCGACAACAGCAAACTGTTTAAGAGTAAAGTCAATAGAGCCGACCGCTCGCTTATGAACGTTCCCTTTGTAACCGGAAACGAAGAACTCGACGCGAAATTCGTCAAAGAGGCTACCGCAAACGGTCTTGTTTCCTTAAAAGGACACAGGCTCGTCGGCGGAATGAGAGCGTCTATCTACAACGCAATGCCGATCGAAGGCGTTAAAAAACTCGTCGAGTTTATGAAAAAATTCGAAACAGAAAATAAATAAAAAGGATCATAAAATGAAAAACATACTTACGCTTAACTCCATAAGCCCCGTTATAAACGACGTTTTTAGCGACGACTACAACGTGGGAAACGACGTTAAAGAGCCCGTCGGCATAATGCTCCGCAGCTTTAAAATGCACGACTATACGCTGGATAAAAACACGGTCGCGGTCGCAAGAGCGGGCGCGGGTGTAAACAACATCCCGATCGAAGAGTACGCCAAAGAGGGCGTCGTTGTGTTCAACACCCCCGGCGCGAACGCCAACGCGGTCAAAGAACTTGTTATCTGCGCGCTCCTTTTAGGTTCGCGGAAAATAGCGGATTCTCTCGACTGGGTTAAAACGCTTAAAGGTCAGGGCGAAGAAGTTTCAAAACTCGTCGAAAAAGGCAAATCGCAGTTCGCGGGAACTGAAATACAGGGCAAAAAACTCGGTATCATAGGTTTAGGCGCGATAGGCGCGCTCGTCGCGAACGCCGCGCTTGCTCTTAATATGGAAGTTATAGGCTACGATCCTTATCTTTCCGTAGATGCGGCGCTCCGACTTTCCCGCCACGCGAAAGTCGTTAAGGATTTAGACGAACTAATTAAATCGAGCGACTATATTACGCTCCATATCCCCTATATCGCGTCGCAGAACAAGGGCTTTATAAACGCGGAGTTTATCGGCAAAATGAAAGACGGCGCGGTCATAGTGAACTGCGCAAGGGGTGAACTTGCGGATAGTAACGCGATTATTGACGCGGTAAATTCGGGTAAAATATCGAGATACGTTACCGACTTCCCGTCGGACGAACTTATCGGCGTAAACAATATCGTCTGCATCCCGCACCTCGGCGCGTCCACCGAAGAGGCTGAAAACAACTGCGCGGTCATGGCGGCGGAAGAACTTATCGACTATATCGAAAACGGCAACATCAAAAACTCCGTAAACTATCCCTCCTGCGTTATGCCGAGAACGACGGACTTTAGACTCGTCATTCTCCACAAGAACATTAAAAATATCCTTGCGCAGATCACTTCGGTTGTCGGCGGAGAAGGTATCAATATCGCAAACCTTTCTAACCAGTCCAAAGGCGACTACGCTGTAACTATTTTAGACGTTGAAAAAGCCGTCCCGGATTCCGCGATCGCAGACTTATCCAAACTCGCCGACGTGATTAAGGTAAGATACCTTGCAAAATAATAAACGATTTTAACTAAAAAAATAAACGCCGTGTAAGGCGTTTATTTTTTTGTTATTTTTTCGATCTTTTCGTCTTGGATTTTACGAGTTCTCTCGACGTGTCTAAAAGATTTAAAATAAACTCGTCCGAAAGGCTTTCGTCCAAAAAGACGCTTATCCACTTTTGCTTGTTCATGTGATACGACGGGATAATGCCGTTCTTCTTAACGAGTTCGTCGCGCTGTTTTTCGTCGACTTTAAGGTTTATAATATCCAGACGTCCGGGTTCGTTTTTATAGTCCTTACCTAAAACCTTTCTTTCCACGTTCATAACGAGCGCGTACCACTTGCCGTTATCTTTTCTACGGAACACGCCGTAGTCGCGGAACTTTACGTCGCGGAAGGGATAGTCCGCAAATTCGTTATATTTTCCGTTTATTATTCTTTCCAGCCTGTTTGCCTGATCGGATACAAAGGATTGCTTGTTAAAAGCGTTGTCGCGGATATCCGTCAAAATCTCCTTTAACGCCGTTCTGACTTCCCCGACGAACGCGCCGTCGAAGTTTTCGTTGTTTATCTGCACGTACTCGTCGCCGAACTCGTTTTCTATTACCTTTACCGCCGTTTCGCCGCTATAAAAAACGGTTACTTCCGCGGTAAAAGTACCGCCGAAAAAGACGCGCGACAACTTATAACAGCCCTTTTCTTCCGTAAACCCGAAAGATAAAAGTTTTTGAAAATCGGGCTTGTAGGTCCTAAAAATCTCCTCCGATACTTTCATTATTCTATTCCAACGTAAGCGTAAACCCGAACTTGCCGTTTTCTTTCGGGAAGAACTCTTTCATCATTTCAGGTCCGCAAGAGTTAGAACCAACGCCCGCCATTGCCCCGTCTATACGTATATAGGTCGCCTTGCTCTCGGGAAGTTCCCACGCGTGCGGAGTTTTTATATACTCTTCGACGGAGTGAGGAAGCGCGGAGAACGAGAACTCGCCCGTAAACTTTAATGTTCTCTCCCCGTCTTTTATCGTAAATAAATTCGTGCCGTATCTACTTCCGTTTTCCTGCGGTTTTAGATACCCCGTCTCCATTTTATCGACGGTGGTTTTATAGTAATCTTTTATCGCCGAAAGCCGTTTATCCACGTAACTCTCGTTCGGTCCATAGCCGTAGTATTCCACGTCCTTAAACGCCTTATCCGCCGCAAAGTAAAACCCTATCGCGGGGATGCGCGCGTCCTTATCCGTCAGAGAATAGGCGACGTTAACGCTT
>CAMPBJ010000045.1 GCA_946637575.1 uncultured Clostridia bacterium
AGATGGGCTTGCTCGGGTTCACGTACGGAATAGTAATGTGCAAGAACGGCAGTGCTGTCAATTATAAAAACGGTACGTCGAGTTGGGCGGATAACGGCGGCAACGCCTATACGAACCAGCGCGGATATACCGGTTTCTACGACAGTTGGGCTGATTTCTACGCTGCGTTGAATTCGCCGGTTGCAAGTTTCATCACCCCCAGCGGAAATGCCGATACCAACTACGGCACTTACAGACGTTCTTTGGGCTACGGTATAGAGTCTTTCGATACTGACTTCTGGTCTATTAACAGATTCAGCTTAAAGTGCAACGCGGATGCGGTTTCCGCTCCGTCGCTTCCTTCCTACACCGTTAACTTCTACGATGAGGCGGGTGAGAATATTCTCTACTCCTACACCGTAGAAGACGGCACGAACTTAAGTTATCCCGTCGGTCCGTCCAAAGAAAGCGCGCTTTTAGAGGCTTACTCTTTCGGCGGCTGGACTAACGACGGCGGCGAGACGACTCACACGTCGGGAACGCTCACCGTTCACGCGGACGAATCTTACTACGCGACCTTTGTTACCGACAACGTCGCGACGAAGATTGCGAGCGAGGGTGCGCCCGAAGTTAAGTTAAGCGGTGCGTCTTTCGTCGAATCCTACAACCTCTACAAGGCTTTAGGTCATGCGTCGAGTATGATCACCTCGTACTACATAACGGGTAACAACACCGCTGCGGAACTTGCCTTTGTAACAAGATACGGCGCGGGCTACAACGCTCCTTCGTTCTCCTTCTACTATCGTTGGGCGGACGAAACGGGCGGCACGGCTACCGCTACCGTAAAGGCGATAAGCAGCACCGGCGTATTAACTACGATCGGCACGCTTACGAACAAGACCGGTGCTTACGCGCACTTTACCGCGTCAAGCGCGATCTCCGACTTTGCCGGATTTAAGGTAGTGTTCAGCGGATTTACCGGCGAGTTCTTACTCAACGACATTGCGACCGGTCACGTTCACGGTACGGTTACCGTAACTCCCGGCTCGGATGAAGAGGGCGACGCTGCTGTAACTTCCGGTAACGTTATCGAAAGCACCAGCGCCGACAACTCAAAGGTTTACTATTACTGCACCTGCGGTATGTTCTTGGCTGACGCGAAAGCGGGCATCTCGATCACGGAATCCGGTTCTGTGGTTACCGCAAAGGCGACCGGCACCAACAACGTGATCTATCAGGTAGACAAGTATCCTTCTGCAAGAAACATAAGTCTCAATATGTCCGTTGACGGCAGCGGAAACGCTTCGTTCGCGAGCAGAAAGGTAGACCTCGATCTCGGCATCGTCGGTGCGTACACCGTAGATTCCATCTACTACAACGGAGTATCCATCGGTGAAGGCGGTTCGACTATCTCCACCGGTAAACTCTATAGGTACAACTCCGAAACGGGTAAGTACGTTATTCCGTCCGAGACCGTATACCTTACGGTAAGCGTTATCATGACGGCAAATAACAGGTCTTATGAAATCACGCTCCCCGTCAACGTCGTTGCAAAGGAGATCGCGACTTACAGCGATCTTAACAACTTCGCCGCCTGGTCGAAGGCGTACTCCGCCGCAACCACGGTGGGCGAAGTAACCTCCTACGGCGGTTACTTCCTCGTAACGAGCGATATCGATTACAGCGAGTATAAGGTAGTGCACACGTACACTCAGAACAGCGAACAGAGAACCGCGACCGTAGAAGGGTTCTACTACTACGTTGACAGCGCAAATCAGATCGTCGTAAACAACTCGTTTATGACCGACGAACAGTTGATGCTTAATCCGAACTACGTAGACGGCGTTAACGCCGCGATCAACGGCGCGAACAACGCGATCCCGTTTAACGGCACGCTTGACGGCGGCGGGCACGCTATACAGAACATGAAGCTCGCAAACAACAAGAACAGCTACGTTGGTTTTATCTACAACTTAGGTAACGCCGGCGAGTTGAAGAATATCGCGTTCACCGGTTTAAGATTCAGAGCGTCCACGCTCGTTGCGACCGGCAACGGTTCGATCGAAGACGTTTACGTCGAGTTCGCCTCCGCAGGCACGTATTTTGCGGCAAGCGGTTTGGCGACCACTTCGGATTGCGGTTCGATCGCACCTCATTTGGGTACGTTCGGCTTCGACCCGAATTATAACAACAACAAACTTACGAGAGTCGTCGTCAACATGATGAACGACAACGTCGCGGAAGACACGACTGAATGGAACGCGTCAACTCTTGCAACCGAGAAGACGACGAGAACGAATAACGGTACTTGGACGGCGACGGAAGAGGCTTTGGCAAAGATGGCTGCGGCAGGTTCCGAAATCACTTCCTGGAACAGCCTCGTTGGATATTCGAAGAGCGATAAGAGTTACAACTCTCCGACCTATCACAACGCAGAATCGACCGGAAATAAGTATATGATCGGTAGATTTACGGCAAAGGGCGAAGCGTCCTTAAACGGCGTTTATGCCATCGTAGGCAGATGGAACAACGATCCTTCTTACAGAACCGTTCAGACTTACGACGTCGAAAACGATTATAATTTGAAAGGTCTCAGCAGTCCGATCAAGGGCGTTTGGGGACAGTACGACGGATACGAATCCTTCCTCGGCGCGCAAGGTTCTGCCTTTAACACTTCGAACTGGGATAAATGGTCGTACGAAGACGGCGTCTTTAAGTTCAACAATATCGTAATTTACAGCGGCGAGGAAGTCGCGGCGTCAGTTTCCACCACAGGCAAACTGTTCAACAGCACGACCGGTACTTCGGACTACGTCATCGTGTCCGGCGAATCGCAGGACAGCGTCAGCGCGGCAGGCTTTATTGCAAAACATCTTACTCGTGCCGCCGCAAAGAACGGGTTTGACACCAACGGCGCAGTGGCGGGCGGCGTAAGCAGCATCGCTACCGCAAATTACACTAAAAACCCCACTAACGCAAGAGACAACTTGTTCGTTACGGAAACTATAACTAACCCGATGGAAGTTAAAATGACCACCGGCATTTCCGAGGCAAGCGCAAACGCTAACTACCTCGTCATCGGTAACGAAGAGGTTGCGGGACTTTACGGCATAACTCTTCCCGCGGAAGGAAAGGTAAAGATCGCAACAAAGAACGGCGCGACTTTCATTCTCGCAGGTAAAGACGTCGACTACGAAGCCGCGGCGATACTCTTCTTACAAAAAGCGATAGGGTATAACGCTCTCGACTGGGAACTTGTCGACTACAACGGATATAGAGTAGACACGACGCTTGCTTCCATGCTCGGCAGCAGCGGTAATTTAGACTTGTCAGTTGCCGTAAGTTACAGACAGCAGGTAAACGCCAGCCTCGGCAATTACAGACGCGCTAACTTAGGTTACAACGCGACGACGGTTTATTACTACGGTCCGCTCGTTCAGAACGCAAGCGGTTACTGGGTAAATCAGTCCTGGCACAACACGTTCAACTGGTTGCCTTACGAAACTTTTGTTTCGGGCAGCGGTGACAACGGCGTTTCGGCAAGCAACACTCACTGGAAATGGTACTCTAACTACGTTTCCGGCAGCACTCCTTCCGCTCCCGACGGTAGTACGTCGGGCAGAGACCAGCTCTGCTACACCGCTCACGGCGACGCAGAAGAGAGAGCGCTTATGATCAAGGTCGCAGGCGATCGTATCGCGGCAAGACTTCTTTCGGACAGTTCTATTCACAACATCTCGTTTACGCATCAGGATAACGCTTACTTCTGTTCTTGCTCCGACTGTTCGAATAAAACTCCGAGTTTCCTTATTTTGCAGTTCGTAAACGACCTCTGCAAGTACATCGAGGATAACTACTCGATCCCGCAGGAGTGGTCGGTCAACTTCTTTGCGTATAAAGAGACGATGGAAGCGCCTAGCGCGTACGATCTTAACACTATTTCTATTAACGAACACGTGGGCATCGTTCTCGCTCCGATTCAGGCGGCTTTCGCTCAGAGCATTTACGCTTCGGCTAACAACGAGTTCAGGAACAACATGGAGATCTGGGCAAGCAAAGTGGGTAAAGTCGGTTGCTGGTACTACTGTGTAGACTTCCAGAACTACTTCAACCCGCTCGACTGCTTCGCTACCATGCTCACCTGGATCGAACATGCAGCCAACACCTTACACACCAACTGGTTGTTCTGGCAGGGTGCGTCAAGATCCGCAGGTGCGTCTTCGTTCGCTTTCTTTAAAGAGTACATTAACTCCCGCGCCGCGATCGAGATTCTCGATAAGGTAGGCGCAAGAGCGGACTACGTCACGCACGACGCGTACATGGTTGCTATCCACAACTACCTTGCGGAATTAGAGTCCGACTTCTTCGGAGTTAACGTTTCGGTCGACGGTTCGCTCGTCCACACCGCAACTTCGAGGTCGGGGTATTACGGCTACTTCGGTCCGACTTCCGTCGGCACGGCAATGTTCAACGCGTATACTGCTAACAACAAGTTCTATGCGGCGACCTTGGCTCTTGCCAAAGCGGACGCAGATAACGGATACGGTAACTATGCGAACTCAATCGCGGCAGGAACCGGCGCGTCTTTCGGCGATATCAACACATGGACCTCCACCGGCGAAGGTACGGTAAGGGATAAGATCGACAACGTTATCTGGACACAGAATAATAAAAAATATATTCGTCGTTTCTCGTTCGTCGTGATGTCTACAAAGTACAACGCCAACGGCACGGTGGCAACGAACGGTACGGTAAACTATAACAACAGTTACACTTCGAGTACGGGCAATAACACCACGCACTACGCGTATATCGTTGCTAACAATAATGAGGCGGCTAACAGCGTTCAGGCGATACTCAATAAGTTCCCGCCGGCGTTTACAAGTCTTGCTTCCGCTTACAGTTCGTTCTATAACGGCAGCGCGTGGACGGACGAGGAACAGCAGTTCCAGTATGAGAGATACTACAAGAATATCGTAAGAGAAACCCTCTTCGGCAGATTCCTCTGCAGTAACGACTTCAACGTCGCTGTAGCTTACTGGTTCAAGCATCTCGGCGGTTATAGTTATTACTCCGACTACGGTTTAACGCTCACCGAGAGTAGCGGTTATGTAAAGTCTATCGTTGCCGATTCTAAACTTGCAACGCACCGTAAGGCGTTCATGGCTGACTGCGAACTTCTTTACATCTGTCAGTACGCGGAAGACTTTAGAACTGCGCTTTACGCCGCGGCAGTAGGAGATAATAATTACGGTTTGTATAAGTCCTGGCTCGTCTCCGGATCGATTTCGAGCTTCACCGTTCCCCAGTGGGAAGGCTCCGGCTTTAGTTACGTTCCCGAAAAGGGCACTACGGTTACGGGCGTTGAAAACTTTGTCGGATACACCGGCTAAAATCAATAACAACGAAAAAAGGCTTTCCTTTCGGGAAGCCTTTTCGTTTTAGTAAAAACGCGTTGATAATACCTTACAATTTTTGTTATTTTGAATTGTCACGTTATTGACATAATTTGTCGACAATGTTATAATTTATTCGGTATGAAACGCAAATTTTTACTTTACAACTTGATAGTACTCTTCGTTTTGCTGGTTGCGTCTGTCGGCGGGCTTTTCGCCTGTGGCGGCGACAGTAATACCGCGCACACGCACGAATACGTTTATACCGACAACGGAAACGGAACGCACAGCGGCGTTTGTTCTTGCGGCAACGTCAAGCCGTACTCTCAAAACGAACACGACTTCGCGGGGGAGAACGGCGAGTGTTCGGTCTGCGGGCATAAACACGTTCTCGTCGCAAAAGAGACCGAAGATCTTTCAAAGCACGACATCGTCTGCTCGGCGTGTAATTTAACTTATTCTTCTGATTTACCGCACGACGATAAAGACGGAGTTTGTTCTTCCTGCGGGCACGTTCACGAGTTCGCATTATCTTTTGACGAGGACGGGCATTTTAACGTATGTTCTACTTGCGGTTATGCCCAAGAGATGATCTCGCATACCGAAGTTTTAACGTCCGACGGCGAACACCACTGGTATTATTGTTCGTTCTGCGGCTACGCGGGGGAAAAACAGTCCCACGTCGGCGGTGAAAAGAAGACGGAGAACGAAGTTCCCGCCGCTTGCGACCACGTCGGCGGATACGACGAAGTCGTTTACTGTACCGTCTGCGGAACGGAACTTTCGAGACAGCGCGTAGTTCTTCCGAAGACCGAACACGACTATAAAGCGGAAATCACTCCGCCGACTTGCACGGAGCAAGGTTTTACCACTTACACCTGTTCCGTCTGCAATTACTCCTACACCGGCGATTTTACGGCGGAAAAAGGGCATACCGAAGGGGAGACCGCGTTCGACGGCGCAAACCACTGGAAAATCTGTTCGGTTTGCGGTGAAAAGTACGACGTAGAGTCGCACGTTCTTTTCGCGCGCGATCTCGGAACTTCGCACGAGAGGTACTGCTCTTGCGGTTACGTCGAAGACAGCGCGGAACACAACGCGAACCGGAAGGAAAACGGCGCGTACTATTGTTCGATTTGTTTGCACGAGCACGTTTTAGGCGAATTTGACGACGAAGGGTTTGCGACCTGTTCGGTTTGCGGAAAGGAAATTAAGATTCACACTCACGACTACGTCTGGACGGATAACGGCGACGGCACGCACTCTAAAATATGTTCCTGCGGGGAAGTTTTAGAAAATACCACGTTAAAGCACGACTCCAAGGGCGAAAATTACGTGTGTTCCCGTTGCGGGCACGCGCATAATCCGATATACGTCGACAACGGGGAAACGCATATTCTTAAATGCGAAACCTGTCCGTTTACTTTCGGCAACCCCGAACCGCACGACAACAACGGCGGCAAGTGTTCTTTATGCGGGCACGCGCACGATTTTGTCGCAAAAGACTGCGGGGAAAACCATGCGTTCGTCTGTTCTTGCGGAATTGAGAGCGGAAGCGGAAAACATAACGCCGACAAAATAGAAGACGACGGATATTACTGTTCCGTTTGTCTGCATAAGCATACTTTAAGCGAATTCGACGGGGAAGGGCTTGCCGTTTGTACGGTTTGCGACACGGCAGTTCGGAAACACGAACACGACTACGTTTGGACGGACAACGGCAACGGCACGCACTCTCGTATTTGTTCTTGCGGCAAAATAATGGAAAACTCCACCGGAGAGCACGTTTTCGGAGACTTTGACGACGAGGGCGTTTCAACGTGTACTCTCTGCGGAGCAAGGCAAAAAACGCACGAACACGCGTTTGTCTGGACGGATAACGGCGACGGCACGCACTCGCGCAGCTGTTCCTGCGGGAAAGTCGAAGACGGCACTATCGGATCGCACGACTTTAACGGAGCGAACGGCGCATGTTCCGTTTGCGGACATCAGCACGTTATCGCGTA
>CAMPBJ010000046.1 GCA_946637575.1 uncultured Clostridia bacterium
GTTAAGATCTTTTTTCGGATCAACGCCTATTTCGTTTGCAACTTCTGCAAGCCTTAAACAGTAAGAGGGCGTTGCGACAAGTAGCGTAGTTCCGAAGTCTTTCATATACATTATCTGTTTTTCGGAATTACCGGTCGAAGACGGAATAATCGTCGCGCCGATATTTTCAAGTCCGTAGTGAAGTCCTAACGCGCCTGTAAACATACCGTAACCGAAACAGATCTGCGCAACGTCTTTTTCGGTCGCACCGCCCATGCAAGCGATCCTTGACACCGCTTCCGTCCACATTTTCATGTCGTTTGCGGTATAACCGACGACTGTCGGTTTACCCGTCGTTCCGCTCGACGCGTGGATACGTAAAAGTTTTTCTTTCGGTACGGCAAAAAGCCCGAAAGGATAAGTATCGCGCATATCCTGTTTGGTTACGAACGGTAGTTTCGATAAGTCTTTCAGCGACTTTATGTGTTCGGGTTTTAGTCCGATAGCGTCCATTTTTGCACGGTAATACGGAACGTTTTCGTAAACGCGGTTTACCGTTTCGATAAGTCTTGCCGTTTGAATTTCTTCTATCTCTTTACGGGACAGAGTCTCTTCCTTTGACCAAATCATTTTAATTCCTGCCTTTAAGTAATTGATTTTGACTAACTATTTAACCAAGTTTTCAACTTGACTTTCAAACGCTCTTGCAACGGTTTCCGGTGCCGGTTTTTTGGTAAAGGTCGACACCAAAAGAGTAATAATAATAGAGAACACCATACAGATAACGCCGATAAGCGGAGACTGCCCTACGCCTGCTTTTATGATCTCGCCCGCGCCTGCGTTAAATCCTGCGGTAAGACCGCCGAAAACGACTATTAAGACGACCGTTAAAATCAGCCCGCCGATAATAGACGTTATCGCAGCGGCTTTGGTAAGTTTTCTGTTGTATAAACCTAAAACGAAAGGTCCGAAGAAACAGCCCGAAAGCGTTCCCCAGGAAAGCCCCATAAGGTACGCGATCGCAGTGATATTGTATTTTTTATTAAGCAACGCGATCACGATCGAAATAAGAACGAATACAAAGCAAACTATTCTCATAACGAGAGTAACTTGCTTGTCCGATTTAGCCTTTTCACCTTCGCCCTTGTACATATCGATCGCAAGAACGGAAGACGCAGAGAGCGAAACGGACGCTAAGGTCGACATACTTGCGGACAGCACGAGTACGGCGATAAGCCCCTTAAATCCCGAAGGAATAACCTCATTAAGCATATTAGGAACTATATTGTCCGCAACGCCGCCGGGCATTTCGGTATAGAAAAGACGACCTAACGATCCGACGAAGTACGCCGACACACCGACGATAAAAGCAAAGATGGTGCTTACTATCATACCCTGTTTTATCGCCTTTTTATCGCGGACCGTGTAATATTTATGTACGGTCTGCGGAAGTCCGTAAACGCCCATAGACGTTAAAAGAACGAGCGAGATAAGCGCGACGAGCGGAGAACTTAAAAAACCGCCGTTTCCGTAAGAAACGAAAAGACCTTTGTCCATAGATTCGAGCCTGTTAAACACGTCGAACCCACCGACCTTATCGTTTATCATAAAATAAACGACCATAACCACAACGCCGGCAAGCATTATTATGCCCTGCACGAAGTCGGATAGCGAAGTCGCAAAATATCCGCCGAACACGAGATAGATCGCCGTAAGTAGCGCTAATAGAATAGTAATAAGCGTTCCGTCTATACCGAACATTATTTCAAACAGGTTTCCGAGTCCGTTGTAAACCGACGCGGCGTAAGGGATCAGGAAAATAAAAATAACGAGTGCGGATATTTTCTTTAAGAACGGAGAATCATAGCGCTTATAGAAAAAATCGGGCATCGTTTTAGCGGAAAGCCTTAACGTCATGTTCTTCGTTCTCTTTGCCATAATAAGCCAAGCAAGAAGACCGCCCAAGACAGCGTTGCCGATACCGATCCAGATAGCGGATAAGCCGAAGTTCCAGCCGAATTTCCCTGCGTAACCTATGAATATAACAGCCGAAAAGTAAGTAGTTCCGTAAGAAAACGCGCTCATCCAACCGTTAAGACCTTTCTTCCCCGCAAGCAAGAAATCGTCGGAAGTCTTCGCTTTTTTTGCGGTAATGACCGCTATCGCGACCATACCGATCGCAAACAAGACGAGAATTATTATGTCGAGTACCATATATGCCTCCAAATCGGAACGACCGATTTAATCCAAAAAGTAAGCGATCAAACGGAAATTTTTGCCGAACGACCGAGTTCGGACTTATTTGCGTAAAGTACGGGTTTAACTTCATTTTCCAAGAATAACTCGACCTGTTCGGGCGCACGTCCTATAAACGCGGAAGGAGTCAGCGAAGACTCAATCTCGCCGTAGTAGTCCTTAAAGTTTTCGTCGTTTTTAATCAGATCCAAAAGTCCGTTCTCTTTTCCGTTGAGTTTAACGTTCTCCGCCGCTTTCATCGAAAGAGTCCTTATCGCTTCGTGAAGTTTTTGCCTGCTTTTTCCGCGTTTTACGCCTTCCATGATAATGTTTTCCGTCGCCATAAAAGGAAGTTCATCTAAAACACGTTTTTCAACAACTTTTTCGTAAACGACGAGTCCTTCCGTGACGTTGAGCATAAGATTTAAAATACCGTCCAAAGCGTAAAATGCCTGCGGAATAACGATCCGTTTGTTCGCCGAATCGTCCAACGTTCTTTCAAACCATTGAGTCGAAGAAGTTATCGACGCGTTTAACGGTAGAGTTATAACGTAGCGCGAAAGCGAGGATATGCGCTCCGATCTCATAGGATTTCTCTTGTACGCCATAGCCGAAGAACCGACCTGTGTTTTTTCAAACGGTTCTTCCATCTCCTTAAAACTTTGCAAAATTCTTAAATCGTTAGAAAATTTATAGGTGCTTTGCGCGATAGAAGATAAAAGCGAAAGCACTTTATAGTCGAATTTTCTGGGGTAAGTCTGCCCCGTTACTCCGTAAGCGGAAGAATACCCCATTTTAGAAAGAACTTTTCTTTCAAGCTCGTCGACCTTCTTTCCGTCTTTTAAAAGATCCAAAAAACTCGCCTGAGTTCCCGTAGTTCCCTTTACTCCGCGAAGTTTAATTTGTTTTTTTAAGTCTTTTAAATCCAAATAATCGTACAAAAGATCCTGAATCCAAAGAGTCGCCCGTTTTCCGACCGTCGTTAATTGCGCGGGCTGTAAATGCGTGTAAGCAAGCGCGGGAACGTCTTTATATCGGTAAGCAAATTTTGAAAGATTATCGATAGTCGACAGCAGTTTTCCGGATATAACCGACAAAGCGTTATCTATCATTATGATTTCGGCGTTATCTAAAACGTAACAACTCGTCGCGCCTAAATGTATAATACCCGCGGCAGACGTTGCTTGCGCGCCGTACGCTTTAATATGCGCCATCACTTCGTGGCGAGTTTCTTTTTCAAAGTCTTTCGCTACGTCCGTATTTAAGATATTTTGATACTTTTTGAGTTCTTCTATCTGTTCTTTATTTATAGGAAGCCCCAACTCCATTTCAGACTCGGCAAGAGCGACCCAGAGTTTACGCCAAAGCCTTATTTTGTTTTCATACGAAAAAATTTCCGCAATCTCTTTACTTGCGTATCTGTCAAAAGGAGGATTTAACAAATTCAACTCTTCCATACTCCACCTTAAAAAAGCATTTATGTCTGACATAAAAACGATTGTTTTAGTCAGAAATTATGCAAAAATTCCTAAAAGTGATTAAAGTTCGCCTATTTTTTAACGAGTAAATTATAGCATTTTTATTTGTAAATGTAAATTGATAGTGAGAACTTTTTGCTATTTTTACAAAATAACCTTTACGTAAATTAAATGAAAAAAAGTTTGACTATTTCTAATGATTTATATATAATAATATAAGATTTTTATATTCAAGGAGTGTCTTTTCTTATGGACATGAAAAAAATTGAAAAAAAATGGCAAAACTATTGGCAAAAAGAAAAACTCGGCGTCTTTAATTTCAAAAACGTCGACAAAAAGTATTATTGCCTCGAAATGTTTTCCTATCCTTCCGCGGCAAAACTTCATTTAGGTCACTGGTACAACTATGCCCCTACCGACAGTTTTGTTCGCTATAAAAAAATGAAAGGTTACGAAGTCTTTCAGCCCATGGGATTCGATGCCTTCGGTCTGCCGGCTGAAAACTACGCGATAAAAACAGGTATTCACCCTAAAGATTCTACGGATAAGAACATCGAAAACATGGAACAAACCCTACACGAGATGGGCGCGATGTTTGACTGGAGCGCGGAAATAAAGACCTGTAAAGAAGATTATTATAAATGGACTCAATGGCTGTTCTTAAAGTTATACGAAAAAGGTCTTGCGTACAGAAAAGAAGCGCCTGTCAACTGGTGTCCTTCCTGTAAGACCGTTCTTGCGAACGAACAGGTCGTTAACGGCGCGTGTGAAAGGTGCGGTTCGACGGTCATAAAAAAGGATCTTACTCAATGGTTCTTTAAGATAACCGACTATGCGGAAGAGTTGCTTGAAGGATTAAACGATCTCGACTGGCCTGAAAAAACGAAGATAATGCAGAAGAACTGGATCGGAAAGTCTGTCGGCGCGGAAATTGAGTTCACCTGCGAAAGCGGTGATAAATTCAAAGTATTTACTACCCGCGCGGACACGTTATTCGGCGTTTCGTTTATTGTACTTGCGCCGGAACATCCGCTCGTTAAAAAGCTTACCTCCGAAAAACAGAGAAAGGCGGTCGAAGAGTACGTTTACGAAACTTCAAAGGCAAGTGAGATCGACAGACTCTCCACTACCCGTGAAAAAACCGGCGTTTATATCGGACACAACGCGATAAACCCGATCAACGGCGCACTCGTTCCTATCTACGTAGCGGACTACGTTTTGTATTCTTACGGAACAGGCGCGGTAATGGGCGTACCTTCCGGCGACGAAAGGGACTTCGATTTTGCAACGAAATACAATCTGCCTATCGTAAGAGTAACGAAGGGCATTGATTGTCCTGACGATCTCCCCTTCCACGACGAAGGAATACTTGTAAACAGTCCCGGCTTTGACGGTATGACGAGCGAAGAAGGCAGAAAAGCGATAGTAAAAGCGCTTATTAAAGAAGGCAAAGCGGAGTATAAGACGAACTACCGTCTTCGCGACTGGCTGGTTTCACGTCAGCGCTACTGGGGCGCGCCTATTCCGGTTATCCATTGTGATAAGTGCGGCGCCGTTCCCGTTCCTTATAAAGATCTCCCCGTAAAACTCCCCTACGACGTTGAGTTTGCGCCCGACGGCGAATCCCCGCTTAAAAAACATAAGGGTTTTATGGAAACAACCTGTCCTGTATGCGGCGGGCCCGCTCACAGAGATCCGGATACGCTCGATACCTTCGTTTGTTCGAGTTGGTATTACCTTCGCTATGCGGACGCACATAACGATAAAGAGCCGTTTAACCCTGAAATAATAAATAAAGTTCTACCTGTCGATAAGTACGTCGGCGGTGCGGAACACGCTTGCATGCATCTTTTATACGCGAGATTTATAACGAAAGCGCTCCGCGATATGGGATACCTTAACTTTGACGAGCCGTTTAAGTCTCTCGTCCATCAGGGCGTGATTTTAGGTCCTGACGGTATGCGTATGAGTAAGAGCAAGGGCAACATAATAGCCCCCGATCCTTACGTTGAAAAATACGGTTCGGACACGTTAAGGCTTTACCTTATGTTCGGCTTTTCGTACACCGAAGGCGGTCCTTGGAACGACGACGGCATTAAGGCTATCGTGAAATTCCTTGACAGAGTAGAAAGACTCGCCTTAAAGGTAAAAGATCTGCCGAAATCCGCTTATAACAAGATAGAATCTAATGAAAAGGAACTTCTTTATGCCTCGAATTACGCCATTAAGTGCGTAGATAAAGACATGGAAAACTTCTCTTTTAATACCGCGGTCGCAAGACTTATGGAGTACTTAAACGCACTTTATAAATACGACGGCGTAGAAGAAAAGAACAACGCCGTGTATTTGACGGCTTTCAAAACCTTTATTAAACTTCTCGCCCCCTGCGCCCCGCATTTTGCGGAAGAAGTCAACGAGTGGCTCGGAGGCAAAGGCTCGATTTTTAACACAGAATACCCCGTTTGCGACGAATCCGCGCTCGTTAAAGAAACCGTGGAAGTCGCCGTTCAGATCAACAGCAAGATGAGATCGAGATTAAATATCGCCAACGGCGCTTCGGAAGAAGACATTAAAAACGCGATTTTAAGCGACGAAAAACTTTCCGCTGAAATCGGCGACAAACAGATCAAAAAACTTATTATAGTGCCCGGAAGATTAGTTAACGTAATTATATAGAATGAGTAAAAAGAAGAACGTTCAAAACTTAAACGACGTTGAAAGATATTCCCCGCAAATCAGCGAGGGGCTGTCTTCCGCTATCGTCTTAAAACGTAAAGCCGAAGGCCTTATCAATAAAACGAAAAAAAGAACTACGAAGAGTTACTTGAATATAATAGCAAGTAATATCTTTACTTTCTTTAACTTGCTCGGCGCACTCGTTACGGCGGCGCTTATATTCGTTAACGCACCGCTTTCTAACTTTGTCTTCGTAATCGTTTATATTTTTAACATGCTTATCGGTCTCGTGCAAGAGATCCGCGCAAAAATTTGCGTCGACAGGCTATCCCTTATCGCAAGAAAAAAAGTTAAGGTAGTGCGCAACGGCGTAACAACCGAAATCTCGCCGTCAGACCTCGTTGTCGACGATATCGCTATCTTCGGTATAGGTGCGCAGATCCCGACGGACAGCATTATTTTAGAGGGCGAAATAGAAGTAAACGAATCGCTTTTGACCGGCGAATCGGTTCACGTTAAAAAAACGGTGGGCGACGAGATTTTATCCGGCAGTTTTATCGTCGGCGGAACTTGCACCGTAAAAGTAAACAAAGTCGGTAAATTCAATTATATAAACACGCTGACCGAAAAGGCGAAAAAGTATAAAAAGCCGAAGTCCGAAATATTCGGTACTTTAAGCATTATCATCAAATCGATCGGTTTGATAATTATTCCGCTTGCTTTTATCCACGTATTAAGGTCCACTACTCTTTTCGAGATCACGTCAAACGAGGCTATCGTTAAGACGTCGACGATCATTATCGGCATGATCCCATCGGGCATGTTCCTTTTAACGAGTTTAGCCCTTGCGGTCGGAATAATCAAACTTGCAAAACAGAAAACTCTTATTCAAGACCTTTATTCCCTTGAAATGCTTGCGCGAGTCGATACAATCTGTTTCGATAAGACCGGCACGCTTACTG
>CAMPBJ010000047.1 GCA_946637575.1 uncultured Clostridia bacterium
CCGACCTTCGTCCTATGGTACAGTTGGGCGGCGGAAGATTCGCGGTGTCCGACTTAAACGACCTTTACCGTCGTGTTATAAGCAGGAACAACCGTTTGAAAAAACTTATCGAGATCGGCGCTCCGGCTATCATCATAAGAAACGAAAAGCGTATGTTGCAGGAAGCCGTTGACGCACTTATCGACAACGGCAGAAGAGGTAAGGCGATAAGCGGCGCGGGAAACAGAGAACTTAAATCCCTTTCCGCAATGCTCCGCGGTAAGCAAGGGCGTTTCCGTCAGAACCTTTTAGGAAAGCGTGTCGACTACTCCGGCCGTTCGGTTATCGTCGTAGGTCCGGAACTTAAACTCTATCAATGCGGTTTACCTAAAGAAATGGCGATCGAACTCTTTAAGCCGTTCGTCATGAAAAAACTCGTTGAAAAGAACATCTGTCACAACATAAAGAACGCGAAGAGAACGGTGGAACGCGCAAAGACGGTCGTTTGGGACGTCTTGGAAGAAGTAATCAAAGATCACCCCGTAATGCTCAACCGTGCGCCTACGCTCCACAGACTTTCGATCCAGGCGTTCGAGCCGGTGCTTATCGAAGGCAGAGCGATAAAACTCCACCCGCTCGTATGCGGCGCGTTCAACGCGGACTTCGACGGCGACCAGATGGCGGTTCACGTTCCGCTTTCCGTAGAGGCACAGGCGGAAGCGAGATTTTTGATGCTTGCGTCCAACAACATCTTAAAACTTTCGGACGGCAAGCCGGTTATGAGTCCTACGCAGGATATGGTCATGGGTTCTTACTACCTTACCATTATCAGAAGACATATCGGCGAAAAATACAACGAAAAGAAGAGAAAGGACGAAAACGGCACGCTTTACGGCGTTCCCGAGTACACCGTTTCTTACTCTTCGCCCGACGAAGCGGTAATGGCGTATCAGACCGGCAAGATCGGTTTGCAGGACGAGATCATTGTCCGCCGTACCGTGAAGGCGTTCGAAGGGACTGAAAAAGAAGTTACCGTAACCGGCAGGATCAAAACTTCGGTAGGTAAGATCATCTTTAACGAAGCGATCCCGCAGGATTTAGGGTTTACCGAAAGGAAAACGGCGGAAGACTTCTTAAAATACGAAATAGATAAACTTACGGGCAAGAAAGACTTGCAGAAGATCGTCGGCGCGTGCTTTAAGTGCCACGGCGCAAGTTGCGCGGCGGACGTTTTGGACAAGATCAAGGCGTTAGGCTACAAGTTCTCAACTATCGGCGCGATCACGACTTCGGTCTTCGATATGCATATGCCCAAAGAAAAACCCGCGATACTCGAAGAGGCGAGCAATCACGTGTTGAAGGTGGAAGGACTTTACAAGAAAGGCTTTATCACCGACGACGAAAGATATAAAAAGGTCGTTTCCATCTGGAAGAAAGCGACGGACGACGTTACCGAGAAGTTAAAGGGCACGTTGGACGAGTTCAACCCGATCCTTATGATGGCGAACTCCGGTGCGCGTGGTTCTATCGACCAGATAAAACAACTTGCCGGTATGCGTGGTCTTATGACCGATCCTAACGGTAAAACGATCGAAATACCGGTCAAGTCGTGCTTTAGGGAAGGACTTTCCGTTCTCGAATACTTTATCTCTTCCCACGGCGGAAGAAAAGGTCTTGCGGATACCGCGCTTAAAACGGCGGACTCCGGTTATCTTACGAGAAGGCTCGTCGACGTTGCGCAGGAAGTCATCGTCAAAGAAGACGACTGCTGTGCGGAATCCGGCGAAAAGCCGAAGGGAGTCAAGGTCTCCGCGATCAAAGATTCCACCGGCAGCGTGATCGAAGGGCTTTTGGACAGGATCGCGGGCAGATTCGTTACCGCGGACGTAGTAGATCCGAAGACCGGCGAAGTACTCGTAAAAACCGGCGAAATGATCACCGAAGACAAGGCGCAGGAGATCGTGAAGGCCGGTATCGAAGAAGTCGAGATCAGAAGTATATTCACGTGTAAGAGTAAGACGGGCGTCTGTGCGAAGTGCTACGGCAAGAACATGGCGAACAACCTTCCCGTTCAGGTGGGCGAAGCGGTCGGTATCATCGCCGCGCAGTCCATCGGCGAACCGGGTACTCAGCTTACGATGCGTACCTTCCACACCGGCGGTATCGCAAGTACGGGCGACATTACGCAAGGTCTTCCGAGAGTCGAAGAACTTTTCGAGGCGAGAAGACCGAAACGCGCGGCTATCGTTTGCGAACACAGCGGTAAGGTATCTATCGAAGAACACGACAAGATAATCCACGTCGTCATCGAAATGGCGGATGGCAAGCGCGAAGACTACGAGATCCCGTTCGGCACGAGCGTTATCGTAAAAGACGGCGACACCGTAGAACCCGGCACAGTTTTAACGAACGGCGCGGTATATCCGCAGGAGATCTTAAAGACCAAGGGTATCAAAGGCGTTCAGGACTATATTCTCCGCGAGATCCAGTCCGTATACCGTTCGCAGGGCGTTGACATCAACGATAAACACGTTGAGATCATCGTTCGTCAGATGATGAAGAAGGTCCAGATCGAAAATCCGGGCGACACAGACTTCTTACCCGGCGAAAAGGTAGATCTATATAAGTTCGACGAAGAGCAAATGAGGGCGTTGGACGCAGGACTTCGTCCGCCGGTCGGCAAGAGATTGCTTTTGGGTATCACGAAAGCCGCGCTCGCAAAGGACAGTTTCCTTTCGGCGGCGTCCTTCCAGGAAACCGCGAGAGTTCTTACCGAGGCTGCGATCAAGAACAAGAAAGATCCGCTCGTCGGCTTAAAAGAGAACGTCATTATCGGCAAACTTATCCCCGCGGGAACGGGAATAAAGAATTACAAAAACGTATCGCCGAAAATGGTCGTAACCAAGAACGTTTCGTCGGACAATTAAGTTTTTACGCGCGAATAAGTCTATCAAACGTTTGACTTAAATCGCCGAAAATGATACAATGAAGTTCCGCCGTGTAAAAGCGGCGGAACAAAAACACGTTTCCGAAGCGGATATTTCCGAATCCGTTTTCCGAATAAATCCGAAAAAAACAAGGAGGTGCAAAAATGCCTACAATCCAACAACTTATCAGACAGGGTAGAAAGAAGATCACCTACAAATCCAAAGCGCCTATTTTGGAAAATTGTCCTCAAAAGCGCGGTGTGTGTCTTTCGGTTACCACGACTACCCCTAAAAAGCCTAACTCCGCGCTCCGTAAAATCGCGCGTGTAAGACTTACGAATAAGAGCGAAGGTATCGTTTATATACCGGGCGAAGGACACAACCTTCAGGAACACAGTTCCGTTCTTATCCGTGGCGGAAGGGTAAAGGATCTCCCCGGCGTCAGATATCATATCATCCGCGGCGCGTTAGACACCGCAGGCGTTGCAAAGCGTAAGCAAGCAAGGTCGAGATATGGCGCGAAAAGACCTAAATAACAGAGTTTAAATATAATATATGATTAAAACGATATAGTATAGTTAAATTCGCACCTACTATTAAATCGGAGAATTCGGAAAATAACCCGAAATTAGTAGGCAGTATGTCGAAAGGCAGAAGGTTCGCTACCCGAAAGGGCAAGTGATAGCCGTACTTAAGGGATAACCTTAAAAGGAATCAAAAATTCAAAACAAGGAGGATTATAAAAATGCCAAGACGTGGCAATATTGCTAAAAGAGACGTTTTACCCGATCCCATATATAACGATAAGGTAGTCACGAAATTGATAAACCAGGTCATGCTTGACGGGAAAAAGGGAACGGCACAGGAAATAGTTTACAAAGCGTTTGAAACCGCCGCAGAAAAAGTCGGCGCAGATCCCAAGGAAATGTTTAGCCAGGCACTCGGTAACATTATGCCTATGGTAGAAGTTAAGGCGAGGAGGATCGGCGGTGCTAACTATCAAGTACCTATCGAGATCCGTCCCGAAAGAAGACAAACGCTTGCTATCCGCTGGTTAGTTATCGCTGCGAGAAAGAGGGGAGAAAGGGACATGGCGTCTCGTCTTTCCGCAGAACTCGTAGAAGCTTATAATAACGGCGGTAACGCAGTCAAGAAGAAAGAAGACACTCACAGAATGGCAGAGGCCAACAAGGCTTTCGCGCATTACAGATTTTAATCCACAGGAGACCACGATAAATGCCGAATATTGATTTAAGTGCTACAAGAAACATAGGCATTATGGCGCACATAGACGCCGGTAAGACTACGACGACCGAGCGTATCCTTTACTATACCGGAAAGATCTACAAGATCGGCGACACGCACGACGGCGAAGCGACGATGGACTGGATGGAACAGGAAAAGGAGCGCGGTATCACGATCACGTCCGCGGCGACGACTTGTTACTGGAAAGATCACCGTATCAACATTATCGATACTCCCGGACACGTCGACTTCACCGTAGAAGTTGAAAGGTCTCTCCGCGTTTTAGACGGCGCGGTTGCCACTTTCTGTGCAAAAGGCGGCGTAGAACCGCAAAGCGAAACCGTTTGGAGACAGGCGGATAAGTACAGAGTTCCCCGTATCGCTTACGTCAACAAGATGGACATCAACGGCGCGAACTATTATAACGCCATCTCAATGATGCACGAAAGACTTCACACCAACGCAGTTCCGATCCTTCTTCCGATAGGAAAAGAGGACGAATTCAAGGGCGTAGTCGATCTTATCAAGAGAAAAGCGTACTACTATAAAGACGATTTAGGAAACGATATCGAAGAAACGGATATCCCTGCGGACATGCAGGCGGACGCCGCTAAATATCGCGAAAAGATCGTCGAGATCGCGGCAGAATCCGACGACGAACTTATGGAAAAGTTCTTCGAGAGCGGAGAACTTTCCGAAGAAGAGATCAAGAAGGGATTAAGAAAAGCGACGCTCGCTATGAAAGTTACTCCCGTTCTCTGCGGCTCTTCTTACAAAAACAAGGGCGTTCAGAACCTTTTGGACGCGATCGTCGATTATCTTCCCAGTCCTTTGGATATAGGGCACGTCGTAGGTAACCATCCCGACAGCGACGCGGAAGAGATCAGAAACCCCGACAGGAACGAAGCGTTCTGCGGTTTGGCGTTCAAGATCATGGCTGACCAGTACGTCGGAAAACTTGCGTTCTTCCGTGCATACTCGGGTACGTTAAAGACCGGTTCTTACGTCTATAACAGCACCAAGGGTAAAAAGGAAAGAGTTGCGAGAATACTTCGTATGCACGCTAACCACAGAGAAGAAGTCGAAGAGGTCAGCGCGGGCGAGATCGTCGCGCTCGTCGGCTTAAAGGAAACTTCCACGGGCGACACGCTCTGCGACGAAAATAAGCCGATCATCCTTGAAAAGATGGAATTCCCCGATCCCGTTATTCAGGTCGCTATCGAACCGAAGACCAAGGCGGGACAGGAAAAGATGGGCTTCGCGCTTGCAAAACTTGCCGAAGAAGATCCTTCGTTTAAGACCTACACCGACAGCGAGACCGGACAAACGATCATCGCAGGTATGGGCGAACTTCACTTGGAGATCATCGTCGACAGACTTCTCCGCGAATTCCGCGTGGAAGCGAACGTCGGTAAACCGCAGGTTGCTTACAAGGAAACTATCCGTCAGGCAGTCGAAGCGGAAGGCTTATTCAAGCGTCAGACCGGCGGTCACGGTCAGTACGGTCACTGTAAGATCAGGTTAGAACCGCAAGAACCCGGCAAAGGATACGAGTTCGTTGACGAAACGGTCGGCGGATCTATCCCGAAGGAATTTATTCAACCTATCAACAAAGGTATTCAGGAAGCCGCGAAGAACGGTATACTTGCGGGATACGAAGTCGTCGACTTCAAGGTAACCGTTTACGACGGAAGTTATCACGACGTCGACTCGTCGGAAATGGCGTTTAAGATCGCGGGTTCTATGGCGTTAAAAGACGGTCTTGCGAAAGCGAAATGCGTTCTTTTAGAGCCGGTAATGAAAGTCGAGATCTTAACTCCCGAAGATTACTTCGGCGACATCATGGGTAACGTTACCGCACGTCGCGGAATTATTCTGGGAACGGAAGACCGTAACGGCATCAAGGTAGTAGACGCGAATATTCCGCTTGCGGAAATGTTCGGGTACGCAACCGACCTTCGTTCGAGAACGCAGGGGCGCGGCAACTACACCATGCAGTTCGATCACTATGCGGAAGTGCCCAAACAAGTCGCTGAAAAGATTATGGGTAAAAAAGATTAGAAAACCTTTGACAAACGCATATTTTTATTGTAAAATGAAATTGCTTGGGTGAAAATTCGGGCAAATTGACTAAAAAACTTATTAAAAAAAAATTATATCATTGATTTGATGGAGGAAAAACACTTATGGCAAAAGCAAAATTTGACAGAAGCAAACCGCACGTAAACATCGGTACGATCGGCCACGTCGACCACGGTAAGACTACTCTTACTGCGGCTATCACGATGACGCTTGCTGCTTTCGGCGAAGCGCAGAAGATGAGATACGACGAAATCGATAAAGCACCCGAAGAGAAAGCGCGTGGTATAACAATCAACACCGCTCACGTTGAATATCAGACGGAAAAACGTCACTATGCTCACGTTGACTGCCCCGGACACGCAGACTACGTTAAGAACATGATCACCGGTGCTGCTCAGATGGACGGCGCGATCCTCGTTGTTGCTGCAACCGACGGTCCGATGCCCCAAACCAGAGAACACATCCTTCTTGCTCGTCAAGTCGGCGTTCCCTACATCATCGTTTTCATGAACAAGTGCGATCAGTTAGACGATCCCGAACTCCAGGAACTCGTTGAAATGGAAATCAGAGATCTTCTCAACGAATATGGCTTCCCGGGCGACAAGACCCCGATCATCAAGGGTTCCGCTCTTAAAGCGCTCGAATACGCTCAGGGCGATCACACCGCGGAAGAGATCAAGAACGCTCCCGAATGCAAGTGCATTTTCGAACTTATGGACGCTGTTGATAATTATATCCCGACTCCTGCAAGAGACGCGGACAAGCCCTTCTTACTCCCTGTTGAAGACGTATTCACGATCTCCGGTCGTGGTACCGTTGCTACCGGCAGAGTTGAAAGAGGTGTTGCAAAGGTCAACGATCCCGCTGAAATCGTCGGACTTTCGGACGAAAAGAAGACCACCGTTATCACCGGTCTTGAAATGTTCAGAAAGACTCTTGACGAAGCGCAGGCAGGCGACAACGTAGGCGCACTTCTCCGTGGTATCGACAAGAAAGATATCGAACGTGGACAAGTTATTGCTAAACCGG
>CAMPBJ010000048.1 GCA_946637575.1 uncultured Clostridia bacterium
TCTTTGTCGTATCCGTTAAACTCGTCTTTAAGTTCCTTATTTAATTCAAGGTCTTTGACTGTCGGAATAATGGCTTTAAGCGAAGTTAGGGCGATATTCGCGTTCTTATACACGTCCGTTATCGCTTTTTTATTGTAATCGTTCATTTTTTTTACTCCTTTTATGCGAAAATAGTTTGCGTAAAGGAGTTATAAATATGCAAAAATCGTTTGACAAATCATTATAAATATTATACAATACAATGCGAGCCGCTCGGTAAGGGTATTAAAGTGCGTAATCGCCACCCTAAATTTTAATTCGGCGAGACTGGTGAGAGGAGGTAAAAATGTACGCTATCGTAGAAAACGGAAGCAAGCAGTACAAGGCTGAAGTCGGTTCGGTCATCAGATTTGAAAAGCTTGACGCAAACGTCGGCGACAAAGTGGAATTCAAAGTTCTTCTTTTGTCCGATGAAAAGGGCGTTAAGGTAGAAACCGAACTTAACGGCTACAAAGCCGTAGGCGAAGTAGTCGAACAAGGCAAAGACAAGAAAATCGTTGTTTTTAAGTATAAGGCTAAAAAGAACGAAAGAAAGAAACAGGGGCACAGACAGCCCTTCACCGCGGTAAAGATCCTTGAGATCGGTAAACCCAAAAAGGCGAAGGCTGAAAGCACCGAAGTCGCTGAAGGAGGGCAAGAATAATGTTGTTTATCAGTTTATTTGCGCACCACAAGGGCGGCGGTAGTACCAAAAACGGCAGAGACTCCAACGCGAAGCGTTTGGGCGTCAAAGTTACCGACGGACAGGGTATACACGCAGGCGGAATTATCGTTCGTCAGCGCGGTTCGAGAATTCACGCGGGCGAGAACGTCGGCATGGGTTCGGACGATACGTTGTTCGCTTTGATCGACGGCGTAGTTAAATACGAACGCGTCGGTAAAGACGGTAAAAAAGTTAGCGTTTACGCGAAGTAAGATTACGGGCTGGCGATCCAGCCCGTTTTTATTGTATGAAAAACATAGTTTTCCCCGCAGAGTACTTTAACGTTAAAGACACCTTATCTTGCGGACAGGTGTTCAGGTTTTTTAAGGCAGACGACGGGTATAATATAATTTCGCTGGATAAGTGCGCGCACCTTTTTGAAAAGAACGGTTTCGTTACGATCACGGTCGAAGACAAAGACGAAGAGTACTTTAAAACGTACTTCGATCTTGAAAAGGACTACTCCGAGATCGTCTCTTTCGCGTTTTCCGAAAAGGACGAGATAGTAAGAAAGTCCGCCGCTTTGGGGAAAGGGGTGCGGATATTAAGGCAGGATAAGACCGAAACCCTGTTTTCCTTTATCGTTTCGCAAAACAACAATATAGCGAGAATAAAGGGGATAATCGAAAGACTCTGCGCCGCTCTCGGCGACAAAAAAGAGTTTATGGGCGAAGAGTATTACGCCTTCCCTTCCGTAGAGAGTATGGCGAAAGCCTCCCTTGACCTTTACAAAGGGATAGGGCTCGGTTACCGCGCGCCTTACGTAAAACGGCTTGCGGAAGAAATGGAGAGCGGATTAAACATCAACGAGTTTTCGGCGCTCGACACCCCGTCCTTAAAAAAACGGCTTACTTCCATTTACGGAGTTGGACCGAAAGTCGCGGACTGCGTGGTGTTTTTCGGGTTTAACCGAACGGACGCGTTCCCCGTGGACACGTGGATCGAAAAGGTTTACGTAGAGGACTTTAAGGGAACTATAAAAGACAGAAAGAAAATCGCGGAGTACTTTGTGGAAAAGTACGGCAAAAACGCGGGGTATATTCAGCAGTACCTTTTCTACTATAAACGTAGCCTTAAAGCATAAACGCGGGCAAGATCTACGCGCAAAAGTTGAAATTCGGAGCAAAAATAATTGTCAAAAACTTTGCGTTGTGATATACTTTATTCGTTTAGAAACAATCTTATGGAGGGAACAAAATGCAATATTCGGCGGAAGTCAAAAATATGTGTTGCGTACAGAAAGGTCCGCACCACGGTCCCGCTCCTATCCCCGAAGAAGGTAAATGGGTAGAAGCGAAAGAGATCAAAGACATTTCGGCATACACTCACGGCGTAGGTTGGTGCGCACCTCAGCAGGGCGCGTGCAAACTCTCGTTAAACGTTAAAAACGGCATCATCGAAGAGGCGCTCGTCGAAACTATCGGTTGCTCGGGTATGACTCACTCTGCGGCTATGGCGGCGGAGATCCTCCCCGGCAAAACGCTTTTGGAAGCGCTCAACACCGACCTCGTTTGCGACGCTATCAACACCGCTATGAGAGAACTTTTCTTACAGATAGTTTACGGCAGATCGCAAAGCGCGTTTTCCGACGACGGTCTCGTTATCGGCGCGGGCATGGAAGACCTTGGCAAAGGCGAACGCTCCATGGTCGGCACTATGTACGGTACAAAAGAAAAGGGCGTAAGATACCTCGAAATGACCGAAGGTTACTGCACGAAAATGGCGCTCGACGAGAACAACGAAGTTATCGGTTACGAATTCGTGTCGCTTGGAAAGATGACCGACTTTATCAAAAAAGGTCTTTCTCCGAACGAAGCGTACGAAAAGGCGAAGGGAACTTACGGCAGATTTAAAGAAGAAGACGGCGCGGTCAAATATATAGACCCGCGTAAAGAGTAAGGGGGAGAGACAAATGGCACAATTCGAAGGTTATGAAAGAAGAGAAAAGAAGATCCTCGCTACCTTAGCGGAATACGGCATTTCTTCTATCGACGAGTGCAAAGAGATTTGCGATAAGAAAGGTATTTCTCCTTACACCATCACACAGGAAACTCAACCCATCTGCTTTGAAAATGCAAAATGGGCTTACACGGTAGGCAGCGCGATCGCAATTAAAGCCGCGGAAAAGACGGGCGACAAGTCCGCCGCCACCGCCGCCGCAAATATCGGTGTGGGACTTCAGAGTTTCTGTATCCCCGGTTCGGTTGCGGAGAACAGAAAGGTCGGTTTAGGGCACGGAAACTTGGGCAAGATGCTCCTTTCCGAAGAGACCGAGTGTTTCTGCTTTTTAGCGGGGCACGAATCGTTTGCCGCAGCGGAGGGCGCTATCAAAATCGCGCTTAACGCAAACAAGGTGAGAGTTAAACCTTTAAGAGTTATATTAAACGGTTTAGGCAAGGACGCCGCGTATATCATTTCCCGTATCAACGGATTTACTTACGTCGAGACGAAGTTCGATCCGTACACGGAAGAAGTTACGGTGGTTTATGAGAAGGCGTTCTCCAAGGGCGCGAGAGCGAACGTTAAGTGCTACGGCGCGGACAACGTTCCCGAAGGCGTCGCTATAATGAAACTTGAAAACGTCGGCGTTTCCATTACCGGAAACTCCACCAACCCCACCCGTTTCCAGCACCCCGTCGCGGGCACTTACAAAAAGTGGTGCGTCGAGAACGGCAAGAAGTATTTCTCCGTTGCGTCCGGCGGCGGTACGGGCAGAACCTTACACCCCGACAATATGGCGGCAGGTCCTTCTTCTTACGGTATGACGGATACTATGGGCAGAATGCACAGCGACGCGCAGTTTGCCGGCAGTTCTTCCGTTCCCGCTCACGTCGAAATGATGGGGCTTATCGGTATGGGCAACAACCCCATGGTCGGAGCGACGGTCGCTTGTGCGGTCGCGGTTGCCGAAGCACTTAAATAATAAGGAAAAATCTAACGAAAAAAGGGGAGAACACGGGTGTGTTTTCCCTTTTTTTGCTATTTAAGACCGCATTTGACAATACTTCGTTTGACAAAAGCAAAAAAAGGAATATAATGTAATCGTAGAATAAAATAAAGGAGATGCATGTATGTTTTCACAGAAAAGCAAATTTTTAAGAACCCTTTTGCTCGTAACGTGCTTAACACTCGTTTTTGCTTTCGTTCTCGCGCTGTCCGCTTGCGGAAAGCCCGAAGATAAGAAAGAAGACGAGAAACAGGAGCCCGTTACTCCCGTAATCGAAGTTACGACGGACGCTGTGTTCACCGGCGACGTTACGGACGACGAGATAGCGGAAGGACTTACGGTAAAGAGAGTTGCGGAAGACGGAACTAAAAGCGACGTTACTTTCACGGTAAAGAGCAAGACCGTTTCCGAAGATAAGACGCAGATCTTTATCGTTATAGTCGTAGAAGGAATAGAAAAGACTGTTACCGCAGACTACGTTCCCAAAGAGGAAGATCCCATAAGGGAAGACCTTAAACCCTTGTACGAGTTTTTGAAAGCCGAAGGCGGAAAGTCGTTCAGTATTAAACTTAACGCCTCGAAAACTGTCGGCGAAGAAACAAAAGACTTCGGCGCGACCGTTCTCGTCAACGTTTCGGAGAACGGAAAGGTTGAAATCAAGGTTTCGGACGGCGAAGATCAGACCGTTGCGGTGTATAAGGACGAAATCGTTTTCGTTAAAGGCAAGATCATCGACCTTTCTAAAATCATCGCTCACTTTAAAAAGACGGCGGACGATCCCGAGTTGGTTTGCGCTTATCCTCCTGTGGAAGATAATGAAGAAGGAACGCTTGTCGCGGACTTTGACGGAATCGAAGAGATTTTAGCCGATCCGCTTACCGGCGCGTTTGCGACCGTTTCAGGCGCATTAAACATGTTGGACGGTATTGCCGAAAGCAACGCACTTTTAAGTTTCGGAGTCAATCTTACGAAAGCGGACGGGAAATACATAGTCGAAATTAAGAGCGACGCGCTCTTAAAAGCGTTGCCGATGATAATTGCAATGGCGGTCGAAAGTGAAAATTACGAGAACGCTGTCGCGACTGTAAACAGCGTTGTCGACGCGCTCGACAATATGCTCGACGGCGCGCTTAAAGAAGGGAAGGTGTTGTTAAACGTTTCCTTCGGTATCGACGGCTTATCCGCGGAAGTAAGCGCTAAACTTACCAACGAAAAGACCGAGACTGTTTACGAGTGCAACTTTGCGGTCGATTTGAGCGCGGAAGCCTTCGAGATCGTTATCCCCGAAGGTGAAGATCTTGTGATCGACGACGTTGAGGTTACCGCAACCTTAAAGTTAGGAAAGGTAGATGTCGCGGCAAGCGCGGTTCTGCACACTTCTGCGATTTTGGACTTCGAAGGAAAAGACCTTCTGACCGCGAACGTTAAGTTTATGGACACTAAAGACGCGATCGTGTTCGTGTTGAACGACCGTTACGTGTTCCTCGATATAACGGGGCTTGCTAAACAGGTTTCGTCCGACGCGGGAACGGTTGCTTTCTACAATGCGTTTGAAATCGACGGAGAACCTGCATCCTTTGTCGACATGATCCCCGAATTAATAGGTAAACTGATTAACGGCGGCTCTCAGGAAATCGACGACGGCGACGAACCGCAGATAATCGACGACGGCGGGGATGACGGCGAAGATGATGGCGAAACCACGCCTGAGCTTGTTGCAGGCTACAAAGAATTCGGTTTAACCTCGTTTGAAATCGGCGCTACGGAAGAAGAACTCCGCGAAAGTATTACCGTTTATATTTACGACGGCGTAGAAAATTATGAAGAAGTTACCGAATACACGATAGAAGGTTTTGATTCTTCCGCATATTTTTATGATGAAGTTACCATAAAGTACGGCGATTATACGGCGAAATTATCCGTAGTGATCTTCGATCCGGAGAATATCGAATTATACTCTCTTGCGGTTGATATTGAAAACTTCGTCGAAGAGAACGAAACGAAAGATGATCTTCGTAATCACTTTACGGTTTACGCCGAGTATATCGACAAAACCGAAGAGACCATCGTTAAAAGAGAAGTCGTCGAAGATTATGAAATCGTTGAATTTACGTTCGGCGACAGGTCGGTTACGATAACCTACAACGGAATCGAGACCGAAGTTGATATTCCTTACGACGAACCCTATAATCCCGAAGATCCCGAAGATCCTGCCGACCCCGAAGATCCCGAAGAACCTTCTATGACGATAGCGGACGTTATAAAGTACTTACGTTTCGTTTCCGTTGACTTGGACGGCGAAGAAGAGATCGACCTTGCGAAGGTAATCGAAAGCGCGATCGAAAGCGTAAAGGCGACCTATAACGAAAATAAGGAACTTATCCAAGGCGTTTACGAAATTAACGAAACGGAAGATCAGTTCGTAATCAGGGTTGCGCTTAACACGGAAGAGGGCAGTAACGTTCTTAAAGTCGTCAATCTCTTTGTCGGGATCCCGAACGAAGAAGGCGGGTTTGACGATATCGGCATTACCGAATTGAAAGCGCTTTTATATAATGCCGTTAAAATGGCCCCGGAAATGTTTAACGCGATTTTCAGCACGATCATAGGCGAAGATTTAGACACCGTTTTAAGTGATCTCTATTTAGAGTTCGGCATATCGGTGAAAGACGGCGTTAGAGTAGGTTTTGCCCTGAATAACGGCGAAGGCGACGACTTCTTTAAATTCATCGTCGGCGTAAATACTCTTCCCGCGGGCGAACAGTTCGTTTTAAGCGAAGAGACGATAGAAAGCGCCAAGTCGTTCGACGAACTCGGAAAAACGGTTTTACCGCTCGCACTTCAGATTTTCGGAGGTCTTATGACTCCTCCGACTGAGATGATCGAAGGCTAAAAAATAAAAACGATATACATAAATACCACCTTTCGGGTGGTATTTATGATATTCGGGAGTTTTAATGACGGAATTAAAGATCGTCTTTACGGACGGACACGATTTTAAAAAACTGAAAACGCTCGTCGGTTTAAGTAAAGACGACGTGGAGTTTGCAGAAAGCGTTCTTAACGAGGCTAAAAGAAAAGAGCGGCTTTTATCCGCGTACTTAAAGAGAAAATACGTCGGCGAGTGGAAAACGCAAGGGAACGGAAAGCCTTATTCCGAAAAAGTCTTTTTTAACGTGTCCCATTGCGACGGCGCTGTCGTTCTCGCGCTTTCGGACAGGGAAGTCGGTGTGGATATAGAACGCGTTCGCGCGGTAAAAAGCGACCTTACCCAGTATGTCGTAGGTAGTGCCGAAAAGAGCAAAATAAACTCGCATGAAGACTTTTTTAAGGTGTGGACGGGTAAAGAAAGTCTGGTAAAGGCGGAAGGGAACGGCATAACCGTAAAACCCGACAAGATCCCGTCTTTTCCCATAGACGGGGTAAGAAAGTATAACGGAAAAGAATACCGCAGTAAAAGCGTAAAAATCCGCGATTATATCTTATCCGTTACGCTTTTAGGATCCGAAGA
>CAMPBJ010000049.1 GCA_946637575.1 uncultured Clostridia bacterium
TTAAAAGTTAGGCGGGCAAGACACCCAAATAAACTCGGCTTCGGTCGCGCCTTTGTTTATGATTTGATGGATCTTGCTTGCGGAGTAATAAAAACTCTCGCCCTTTTTAACTTTGATTTTTCTTTTGCCGAGCATCAAAACGATTTCGCCTTTCAGAACAAAACCGAACTCCTCCCCTTCGTGAGGAAAGTCTTCGTCCGTCGAGCAGCCGACCTTAAGCCTTATGTGTACGGGCTCCATCATGTTCTTCTGCGCGTTCGGTACGAGCCAGTTTAACGTATACTCGTCCGTAACCTTTTCGATAAACTCGTTTTTATTAAAAGAAACCTTCTCTTCGGTCTCGTCCTCCGAAAAGAATTCCTTTAAATCCGTTCCCAAAGCCGACAAAATGTCGATAAGCGTCGCGATAGAAGGGCTGGTCAGATCGTTTTCAAGTTGCGAAATATACCCTTTCGTAAGTTCGCACCTGTCGGCAAGTTCTTCCTGCGTAAGTTCGCAAGAGAGCCTTAAATCTTTGATTTTTTCCCCTATTACCATCTATTCCGCTCCAAGTTTACGAAGTTTAGAGATTTTAGACATAAAGTTTAATAAAACTAAACTTTTACAACGAAATCTATTATAGAAAAATTGTCTTTATATGTCAATAATTTTTTATGCGAATTTTAAATAATTTTAAAAAAATTTCCGCCCGAATATTCGGGCGGAAACACAAAGTTTACCAGTCTTCTTTAATCGACGTTTTTATATCGTCGTAAAACTCAAAATACTCTTCCTTTTCCGACTTTTCACGGCTATCCGTTAACTCTTCGGGGATAAGCGCGTCTTCCTCGATCCTGTCGGACTCTCTCATAAGATCGTATTGTGTTTTACCTTTATTTCCCACTTTTTTCTCCTTACCGTTCTTACGACTGTTATCGCCGCAAGACCTAAAAATATTATACCCGAAATAAAGCAAAAAATCAACGTATTTGATCTGATTAAAAGCCCTGAAAGGTTTATAAGCAGCGAAACACAGTAAGCAGTAATTAGTCCAAACGCTATTATTTTAACGAAATCTTTTTTTGTGCTTTCTTTTCTTAAAGCAGACAGCGCCGAAACACACGGCGGTGCAAACAAAAAGAAACTTAAAAAAGAGAGCGCGGAAAAGCCTGTCGGAAATATCTCGGAAACATTATCGCAGAGTAAAAGAAGGCTTTCCGCAACCGATTCTCTTGCAAAGAGTCCGAAAACGACTGAAACTGACGCTTCCGCGCTACCGAATCCCAACGGATAAAAAACGTACTTGATCGCGTTGCCTAAAATATAGATGAAACTGTTCTCTATTCCGACGCCGTAACCGGAAAACCCGAAGTTTTTTAAACACCATAAGATTATAGATACGGCGAAAACTACCGAACCTGCCTTTAATAAAAACTCCTTCGTCCGTTCGAGAAGAACGCTAACAAAACTCTTTAACGGCGGGATCCTGTACTTCGGAACTTCAAAAGGATATTCGCTGTCGCTCCCTGCGTCTCGCTTTAACATGATCTTGCCTAAAACTGCAACTATCAAAAAAGAGAAAAAGTATGAAAGGACGGGAACAAACGGGTTTCCGTTAAAAAGAACCGAAGAAAGCCAGCAAATGACGGCTGTTTTAGCGCTACACGGCATAAAAGTAAGTAAAAAAAGCGTTCGTCTTCGCTCTTTTTCGTTCTCAATAATACGAGTCGCAAGAACGCCGTTAACGGTGCATCCGCAAGAAAGAACGAGCGGTATCACAGATTTCCCGCCAAGCCCTATGCTCTTAAATATTTTGTCCAGCAAAAAGGCTATGCGCGCGGAATATCCGCTCTCTTCGATTACCGTCATAAGAAAAAAGAGTATCGTTACCTGCGGGAAAAACGCTAAAACCGAACCTAAACCGCGGATAACGCCGTCCGACAGAAAAGAACAGAACCAAGCCGCTAAACCTTTCTCTAAAAGCGCCGAGTTAACCTTTTCCGAAGTGGTTTTCACCGCTTCCGTAATTCTTTGAGACAGTATCCCGCCGACTTTCATAGTAATAAAATACACGGCGGTCATGATAAGGATTAGTATCGGAATACCAAGAAACTTGTTTAGTAATACCCCGTCGATTTTTTCTGTCAGATCGTGTTTGACCTTTTTTTTCGTTTCGATCAATTCGACGTTAGCGCGAAGGAAAGCGTTTATTTCGTCTATGCTTTTCGTCCCGAAGTTTTTGGGCGGATAGTTGACTTGTTTTGCAGTCTTAACGAGTCTATTTAAATTATAATTTTTCAATGCCGATATAAAAACAACGGGAGCGTTAAAAAGCGCGGACAGTTTCTCCGCGTTTATCTTTTTCCCGCTTTTTTGCACCTCGTCGTACATATTTACGGCTATAACGATCGGCTTTTTAACGCTTGTAAGCATTGCGGTAAGATAAAGCCCCTTTTCAAGCCCGCCACCGTCAATAACGTTAATTATAACGTCGTAATCGCCCTTTTTTAAGAACTCCGTAACCACCTTGCCGTCTGACGATTCGGGCGACAGCGAATATATCCCCGGAAGGTCGGTAACTGTCACGCTGTCGTCATCTTTAAGCGTTGCTCTGCTTTTTTCGACCGTAACGCCGGCAAAGTTTCCGGTTTTAACGCGCTTTCCCGTAAGCGCGTTAAAGAGCGTGGACTTTCCGCAGTTAGGGTTTCCTATCAAAGCGATATTCATTTTCTAACTTCTATCCCGAAAAGCGTTTTTTCTTGCAATGCGACGAAAAAGTCGCTTATTTTAACGAGCGTAGGAGATCCGAACAATGATTTTCTGACAACTGTAATTAAAACGCCCTCTCTTATTCCAAAAGAGAAAAGGCGTTCCCTGTCTTTCTTTTTAAGTTTTATTGCCGTAACAACCGCGCTTTCACCTATTTTCAACTCCGAAAGTCTCATATTACAGTTTATTATCATTAAAACCGTAATATGTTTTAAAAAGGAAAACCCGCTTAAAAATAAGCGGGTTTTTAATTAGTCAACTAATTCGATGATCGCTTTTTCAGCGGCGTCGCCTTTTCTTGCGCCGAGTTTATAAATTCTCGTATATCCGCCACCTTGACCTTTTTCTTCCTTTCTCGCGTCGTATTTGGGCGCGTATTCGTCGAAGATCTTTTCAACGAGACGATGCTTTATTTCTTTCGTTCTCTTCTTAAAGTCGGCTTTGCTTTCTTTTTCGCCCTTGACTTCGTGAAGGTCGTTTACCATCGTCATGATCTTTCTTCTTGCGTTTAATTTCTTTACGCCGTCTTTAACGAGCGTTTTCGTGGTTTCCTTACCCTTTTCGTCGGTAACCTTAACTTCGGTTTCAATGTTGTCCGCATAAGTGTTTACCGCAAGAGTAATGATTTTTGCGACGTAAGACGCAACTTCCTTTGCTCTCGCTTCGGTCGTTTCAATTTTACCGTACCATAAAAGCGCGGAAGCCTGATTCTTTATAAGCGCAATTCTCTGCGTGGCGGTTAAGCCTAATTTTCTTTCCATTGTTTAGTCCTCCTTGTCCTTGAACTTCAAGCCGTAACTCTCTAACTTTAAGAAAATCTCGTCTAAAGATTTCTTGCCGAGGTTCTTGACTTTAAGCATATCTTCTTCGGTCTTTTGAATTAAGTTTTGTACCGTGTTGATACCCGCACGCTTTAAGCAGTTGTAAGAACGGACGGAAAGGTCCATATCTTCTATTGCCATTTCGAGTATCTTGTTCTTCTTATCTTCTTCCGGCGGAACTAAAATTCCGATGTTGCCTATTTCGGAGAGAGATACGAACATTCTGATATGTTCGTCCATAATCTTCGCGGCAAGACTGACTATGTCTTTTCCGGAGAACGCGCCGTTCGTCCAAACTTCTAATGTAAGTTTATCAAAGTCAACGCTTTGACCTACACGAGTCGCCGTAACGTTATAGCTGACCTTTTTAACGGGCGTATAAATACTGTCGATCGCGATGTTGTCGATAATGTCGGTCTTATGCTCGTCCGCGCCCTGATATCCACGACCTCTGCCGATGGTGAGTTCGACGTCTATCTTCGCGCCTTCATCTACCGTGCAGATATAAAGGTCGGGGTTTAATATCTCAAGTTCGGAATCGCACTCGATATCGCCCGCTTTAACTACCGCAGGACCTTCTTTATAAAGTCTTGCAGTTTTGGTATAATCCTTATCTAAAACCGTGGACTTTATCGCAACGCATTTTAAGTTAAGAATTATTTCCGTAACGTCTTCTTTAACTCCCGCTATTGCGGAAAACTCGTGTTTTACGCCAAGATCTTCCGAGAATTTAATGTTCTCGATCGCAACTCCGGGGAGTGCGGAGAGCAAAATTCTGCGGAGCGCGTTACCTATCGTAAGACCGAACCCCTTTTCCAACGGTTCGCAAACTATTTTCGCGTAACTTCTGTCTTCGTTTTCTTCCACTGCTATTTTCGGCATTTCAATTTCCATCATAAGAAAAGAACCTCCTTAAAAAATAGTTTCGATATAAACTCTGTCGGGAATTCTTGCGCGGTCGTGGAAAAACCGAACTTTCCCCCCGACAGAATCCATCGAAAAATAATTATTATATTTTTATTATTTAGAATACAACTCGACGATCATGTGTTCTTTTATAGAAACGTCGATCTCTTCTCTGGTCGGAATAGACAAAACTTTTCCGGTCAAAGTTTCGGGGTTGAATTCGAGCCAAGCGGGCATGTTGCCTACTTTCATCTGCTTTATTTCAGCAAAATACTTGTTGTCTTTCTTGTTCTCTTTAACCGCGATCTCATCGCCCGCCTTAACGATATAGGACGCAATGTTTACGTTCTTACCGTTGACGGTAAAGTGACCGTGAGTTACGAGTTGACGAGCCTGACTTCTCGAAGAACCGACGCCCATTCTGTAGATAACGTTATCGAGTCTTCTCTCTAAAAGAGCGAGCATGTTAGAACCGGTGATACCTTTCATGCGGTCAGCCTGTTCGTAATACTTTCTGAATTGACCTTCCAAAACGCCGTATATTCTCTTGCATTTCTGCTTTTCACGGAGTTGAAGACCGTATTCGGAAATTTTCTTTCTCGCCATACCGTGTTGACCGGGGGCAACAGGTCTTTTTTCAAATGCGCACGAACCCTTAAAGCATCTTTCGCCCTTTAAGAAAAGTTTCGCGCCTTCACGTCTGCATAAACGACATTTAGATTCAGTATATTTAGCCATTTTCTATTCCTCCGTTATACTCTACGCTTTTTGGGCGGTCTGCAACCGTTGTGCGGAATGGGAGATACGTCTTGAATAAGCGTTACTTCCATATCGCAGTTAGCGAGCGCTCTGATCGCGGACTCTCTTCCTGCACCCGGACCTTTAACGTATACCTCAACCTGACGCATACCTTGTTCTCTTGCGACCTTTCCGGCCGCTTCCGCAGCCATCTGAGCCGCAAACGGCGTGCTCTTTCTCGAACCCTTAAAGCCCAAAGCACCTGCGCTCGACCACGCTACCGCGTTGCCTTGCATATCGGTGATGGTTACCATAGTGTTGTTGAAGGAAGCCTGAATATGAACTTGCCCCTTGTCAACCTTTCTGGCATCTTTACGTTTTTTAACAACTTTTTTTGCTACTGCCATGTAAGTTTACCCCCTTATTTCGTTGCCGTCTTCTTCTTCGCGACGGTACGACGAGGACCTTTTCTTGTTCTCGCGTTTCTCTTTGAACTCTGTCCTCTTACGGGAAGGTTCTTTCTGTGACGAACACCGCGATAGCATCCGATTTCGATAAGTCTCTTTATAGAAAGGGAAACTTCGGAACGGAGATCGCCTTCTACGTGAAGGTGATGTTCGATATATTCTCTTAATTTTGCGATATCGCTTTCACTTAAGTCTTTAACTCTCGTGTCGGGATTGATACCCGTTTCTTTAATGATCTTTTTGGAAGTCGTAAGACCAATACCGTAGATATAGGTAAGGCCTATTTCAACTCTCTTGTTGTTCGGCAAATCAACGCCGGCTATACGTGCCATTAAATTTCTCCTTGAATTATTTTTGTTTTTTATATAACACTGTTTTGTTCTTTCACCGTGGAATGATGGGAAATAAACGAAAACAAATTCTTTTCGATTCGGACGAAACGTCCGACAATATTAACCCTGACGCTGTTTGTGGCTCTTGTTCTTGGAACAAATGACCATAACTTTGCCGTTTCTTTTGATAACTTTGCACTTGTCGCACATGGGTTTTACAGAAGGTCTTACTTTCATTTTTAATTCTCCTTTTGGAATTTTCGTTTAAGTTCGTTAGTTCTTGCTACGCCAGATTATTCTGCCTTTGGTTAAGTCGTAAGGACTCATTTCGAGTTTTACGCTGTCACCGGGAATTATCTTGATGTAGTGCATACGTAGTTTTCCGGATATATACGCCGTTATAACGTGGCCGTTTGAAAGTTTTACTTTGAAACTTGCGTTCGGTAATGCTTCAACGATCACGCCTTCGGTTTCTATCACATCGTCTTTAGACACCGGGCTACTCCTCCTATTTTTTTTGGGAAAGTTCCGCTATTCTCCGCCTTAACGATTTGTCGGAGGTCGGTATCCCTTTCCCTATCCTTTCCGAAAGCGTTACGTCCGCTTGCGGAATTAAGATTTCCAAATGTTTTAAGTTTTTTTTCTTGAGCGATCTGACTTTTCTTACGTTTCCGTCCGCGATAAGCGCTCTGTCGCCCGTAACGCTTATTACGAGAAACACGCCGTCTTTATCCCGCCCGCACGTCGATCTGCAAATATCGCCCGAAAGAATCTTGCCGTCCATGATCAAAGGGTTAAGATCTCGACGCCGTTATCCGTGATCGCAACTGTATTCTCGTAATGCGCCGCGGGTTTGCCGTCAAGCGTTTTTACGGTCCAACCGTCGTTTAATATCCGAACGCCGTAACTTCCAGCGTTTATCATCGGTTCGATCGCGATCGTCGCGCCCTTTTTAAGTCTTGGACCTGTACCTTTCTTGCCGTAGTTATAAACGGCAGGGTCTTCGTGCATATCTACGCCGATACCGTGACCGGTGAACGCTCTTACAACCGAAAACCCGTTAGCCTGTGCGTGCGAAGATACCGCATACCCTATATCGCCCAAAGGCGAACCGTCACGA
>CAMPBJ010000050.1 GCA_946637575.1 uncultured Clostridia bacterium
AGTTCGCCGTGTCTCATTTCTGTTCTTGACGACGTGGGCACGCTCTACGAGAAAAAGCGGTTTTTGGGAAAAGGCGGGCTATGCGAGGGCGACGAAGTTACGATCTACGTAAACCCCGAAAAAGACGACGACTTCGTTTTCGAAAAAATAGAGAAAAATACCGACCTTTAAATAAGGAGAAAACTATGAACGTATACGATTTCAAAGTGCTTGACGCGGAGAAAAAGGAAGTGGGGCTCGTAAACTACGAAGGCAAGGTTTTGCTTATCGTAAACACGGCGACGGGTTGCGGTTTTACGCCGCAGTACGAGGGTTTGGAACGACTCTACGAAACGTACAAAGACAAAGGGTTCGAGATCCTGGACTTCCCCTGCAACCAGTTCGGGCATCAGGCTCCCGGCACCGAACAGGAGATCGTTACGTTTTGCAAAGCGCGTTACAACGTATCGTTTAAGCAGTTTGCAAAAATCGACGTAAACGGCAAGAACGAGAGTCCGCTTTACACTTACTTAAAGTCCGCAAAAGGCGGTGTCTTCGGAAAAAACATCAAGTGGAACTTCACTAAATTTTTGGTGGACAGAGACGGCAACGTCGTAAAACGTTTCGCCCCCACGGCTACCCCCGCTAAACTCGAACAGGAGATAAAAGAACTTTTAGATCTATGAATATGGGCGAAAACACATTAAAAACAAAGGACGGAAGATGCGGAAGAATACTGTTTGCGACTTCCGTCCTTTTAATATTTACGGCGTTTTACCTATTCGTGCCGAGACTTTTCGATTCCGTTGACTACGGCGAAGGCTGGGGCGCGTTTTTGCTGTCCAACGCCGTTTCTTTTGCATTTAAGGTCTTCGTCGCAGTCCTCTGTTTTCTCTTCGTAAAAAAGGTTTTAAGGCGCGATATCGGTATCACGAAGAAGAACTTTATACTCGGGTTTTTTATTTACGGCTCGGTAATGCTTTTGTACTGCGTGTCGAACTTCTTCTCTTCCTTCCCCTTTTCGTATCAGGGCGAAGAAGTTAACTATTCTCTTGCCGTAAAACTTATACCCGTGTATTTTATAAGGTGTCTCGGCATCGGTATCGGCGAAGAGGCGGTCTGGCGCGTTCTCGGGGTAAATCTTTACGTTTACGCCTTCGGGGAAAGGAAAGGCGGTAAGTTCCTTGCGGTCTTTATCCCGTCAGTTATATTCGGGTTGGCGCACTTAAACAACCTTATCTCCACCCCGACGCTCGTTTACAGCACGATATCGCAAGTGTTCTACGCGACGATGATCGGGTTTTACTTTGCGGTGTCCTATTTTAAGACCGGCAACGTTATCCCCTGTATCATTTTACATGCGCTGTTCGACTTTGCCTACTACGTCTGCCGCGGGTTTTACCCCAAGGAAGTTTTGGAGGAAGTTATAGTTAAGGACACTACCCTGCTCGGCGCGTTTATCAATGCGACGAGTAATATTCCGCTGTTTATCTTTGCGCTGCTGCTTTTCTTTAACGTGTTCGGCAAACTAAAAAACCAAAGGAAAGAAAAGGAAGAAGAAAGGAAGGAGTAAAAATAAAAGACGAAAAAAAGGAGGGCGTTTCGCCCTCCTTTGATTTTTAGTTTAACTTTACGCTAACGTACCTATAAAGCAGTTGCCGTTTGCGTTAAATTCGCACTTGTCTTTAAGCGCGGTAGCGTCCAGTTTTTCGCAGAACGCAAACCCATAGTTGCCGAGCGCGATCTTTGCCGCCGAAACGGAACTGAAATCTACGGTAGTAAGTTTTTTGCAGTTTGAGAACGCGCCCTCGCCGATCTCGGTAAGATTTTTGGATAAAACCACGCTTTCTATAAGGCTTTCGTTGGTGGGCGTAAGCGAAGTATCGCCGGTTACGCTTGCGAACGCATACTCTCCTATCGTTTCAACGGTTTCGGGAAGGACAAACGATTTTACCTTCGTGCCGTAGAACGCTTTCGCCTTTATCGCGGTAAGAGCGGAGTTTTCCGCAAACTCTACCGTCTTTAACCTTCCGCAGTCAGAGAACGCGCCTTCTTCGACGCTCGTTACCTTTGCGGGAATAGTAATACTCTCGATAGAAGAACCAGCGAACGCGTACTCGCCGATTTTACTCACGTTATCGCCGAGAACGACTTCAACGCCCGCCAAACCGTTGAACGCGTACATAGGGATCGTGTAGTCGTTTGCGGGCTCTACCGTGATTTTATTTAAGTTCACGGGAAGGTAGTAGGTTTCAGACTTGTCGTTTGCATAATATAAAACTTCGGTCTTACCTTCGGCGTATTCGGAAGTTCCGAAAACGTACCCCACGGAACGTTTTGCGTCAACAGCCTTGTCGGGAGCGGACGCGGTCTCGTTATAAACGGCGTCCCCCGTGGCGTTTGCACCGATAAAGGGAAGGACGATCTCTTCTAACGCCTTCATGCCGGCGAAAGCGCCTTCTTCGATCTCGGTAACCGTCGTAGGAACGATAAGTTTTTTGATCTTGTCGTCGCCGCGGAACGCGTTTTTCTTAATAGAATCAACGACTTTGCCCTGTGCCTCGGCAAGCGCGCCGATATCTAAAACCCCGTCGGATACCGACTTGCCGTCGTCAACGAACTTTGCGACCTTGTAGTTAGTGTCTTTCGAGGATTTGGAAAGGATAAGTCCTTTCTTCTCCACGTCGCCGGAAGTACCCGCGCAAGCGACTACCGAAAGCGACAAAATCGCCGCTAATAAACAAAAAACTAATATTTTTAAGGCTTTTTTCATAAAAACACCCCGTATGCCACATTGATTTTCCAAATTAGTTTATCATTTATTCTTTTTTTTGTCAATAGATAAAGCGCTTTTAATGTAAAAATACCGCGTTTCCGCTTATTTTTTTCAAAGGATCACCTTGCCGTATAAAAATCCGTCGAAAAAACCTTCGACGTCCGCGCCTGCCGAACAGAAACAGGAAATAAGTCCGTCGGGCGTGGCGTTTTTCATAAAGTACTCGCGATAATACTTTTTAAGCCCCGAAAAGAAGACTTTATCCCCCGCCGTAGTGCGAAGAAGATCATACATTATGCAAGGCTGAACGTAACAGACGTTGACGTATTCGTACTCGCTCCCGAAGTCTTTTAACCCGCGCATCATACTCGTGTCCGTTTTTCCGAACAGTTTATCCGAAACAGAACAGAACATTTTGTACGTCTTTTCGGACGCTTCCAAAAGCGTTTTTCGGGTAAAACCGTACTCCGGGTAGTTTTCGTAGAACAAAACCACCGAATATTCCGCAAGTCCCTCGTCCAAAAAAGCGTACTCGATCTCGTTGTTTCCTACGACCGTCTGCCACCACTGGTGCGCGGTCTCGTGCGCGATGACTTCCGAAAACGCGCTTTTTTCGAGCGAATCGCTTATAAACGTAAGCGCGGGAAATTCCATACCCCCTTCTATAAAACCCGTTTTTGCGACCGAATATACGGGATACGGATACTCTCCGAACAGGTCGTTAAAAAGAGTCAGCGATTTTTCGGCAACGGACAAGAACTCTTCGGGGTTTTCGTCGTCGTAATAGTAGTAATTAACCTGCGTTTTGCCGACGTTTCCGCTTACCACCCCGAACTTTTCGGACGCGACCGCGGCAAACGAACGCGCGGAGTTTACGTAAAAAGTTTCAGTCCGCTTGCCGTCTTTAACGCTGCTTTCCAGTATCTTTCCGCTCGTCGCTAAAACGAATTCTTCGGGTAGGGTGAACGTAACTTTATAGTCCGCGCAATCCGAGAAGAAAGGATCGCCGGTTGAATAATAAACGCACTCGTAAAACCCGCCGTCCTGTATTCCGCAAAGGATCGGGTAGAAGTTTGCAAGGTTTACCGTGTTTTCGTTGATCCCCGTCCGCGCGACGACGCGTGCAAGCGTTGTTCTAAAAGCGATCGTTATTTTTACGCTTTCCGACGGGTAAACTTCCGTTTTTAAGGGTACGCAGAGTATGTTTTCATCTTCTCCGCAAATAGAAAACTCCACGTCCTCACCGCCGCATTTTACGGACAGGATCTCTATTCCCCCGTAACTTTCGCCGTTATAGTACGCGGACGCGCGGTGGATCGCGGATATCGGCGGACGCTTTGCGTTCTTTCTGAAAGCGTTCGCAAAAAGATTGAACTTTAATTCCTTAAACGCGTTGTCGGTGTCGTTATAAAAAACGACGGTTTCTTCCCCCGTTACGGTGTTTCCGTCAAGTTCCGCGGTAATCTCGTACTTTGTCGTTTTACCGCCGCCCCCGCACGAAAAAGAAAAAACCGCAAAAGCGGAAAGAAGGATCAAAAACGCAAGACTTTTACTTAAAAACCGCATAAAAATACCCCGAATAAATACCTTTATAGAATATTCTATTCGGGGTATGCGATCGGTAGACCTACTTATTTATTGTCCAAAGTCAGGTATTTTTCGGGGTTTATCGAAACGCCGTTTTCGATCGTTTCGAAGTGTAAATGCGCCCCGTCTTTATATTCCTGCCTGTTCGTCGTGGAAATCACGCCTATAACGTCGCCCTGTTTTACCGCTTGCCCCACGGTAACTTTTTCGCCGTCTAAAACCGAATTGTAGACCGTGTAAAGCCCGTCGCCGTGATCGATCGTTACCGTTACGCCGGTCAAAAGCGAGTTTTCAACACTCTTTATAACGCCGTCGTACACGCAGAATACTTTCGTTCCTTCTTCGCCCATAAAGTCGATCGCCTTATGCGAAGAGTAGCGGTTAAGCGACTGGTTAAAAGCGAGCGCGTCCGTGTATAAACATACCGTCGTGTAGTTTTCTACGGGCAAAATAAAGGAAACCGTTTTCACCGTCGGAACTTCGGGATTAGTCGTCGGCTCGGGTTCTTTCTCGCCGTTATCGTCCGTGTTGTCTATCGGCGTTTCGTTCGCGATCGTCTCTTCTACTTTAAGCGGTTCGTTCTCGCTGATCAAAATAAGCGCGATAGACGCTCCGACCGCGAGAATACACAAAAAAAGTACGATGTACGTCAGATTTCTTCTAAAAAAACTTGCAACTGCTCCGTTTGATTTTTTCATTTTTTATCTCCTTGAACTTTCTGCGGTGATTATTGCCGAAAATAATTTTTTTATACGCCCTTTTAAAAACTTCCGAAAATCATAGGCGATCCGACCACTACTTTGTCGCCCGAAACACAAACGTGCAGGTTGACCTTTTTATCCCCTATCTTTACAAAATATTTAAGTTTGTCCGAGTAGGCGTATACGCTCTCCGTTTTACCCGAACTTTCCCTTAACACCACTTTCGCGTTAAGGCGTGAGAAAAACTCTTCCGCGTCGAATCCTTCTTTTACCGTAAACTCTTCTCCGCACTTAAAAAAGTTAGTAAACGCGGGGAAAGCAGCCGAAACGCTTACGGGTTTGGAGGAAAAATACTCCTCGTAAGTTTTTTCGACCGCGTAACCGCCGAGCGTCGCGGAGTAATTTACGAGCCACAAAAAGGCGACCGTAACGAAGAACAAGAAAAACGATAAAACTTTTTTCACAACAAAAAACTCCCGCCTTTATTTAAGGGGGAGTATTGCCTTTTTTAGATTATTCTATACTCTAAACCTGTATATAGTTTACGTCGGGCAGAACGAGTGTGGGAGAAACCGTGCTACTCTTTAAGTCTTCCTCTTTGGTTTCGCCGGATAGAACGAGAACCGTTTTCATACCCGAATTTTCACCGAACGCAATGTCCGTGTACAATCTGTCGCCAACCATACAGATCTCGTCGCTTTTTACGCCGAGTTTTTTTATAATGTATTCGGCTAAAACGCCGTAAGGTTTTCCCGTGATCACGTCGGGACGGCGACCGGAAGAGTGGCTTAATAACTCGATAAACGAGCCTACGTCCGGAATACTTCCGTTCTCCGTCGGGCAGACGGAATCCGGGTGAGTCGCGATATACAAAACGTCCTTTTTACCTAAAAGCCTGTTCGCTTTAACGAGTTTTTCGTAGGTAAGTTCCTTGTCGAAGGTAAGCAAGAAAACGTTCGCGCTATTTTCGTCGTCAACAACGTTTAAGCCCCGCGATTTAACGTGTTCTTTTACCTTTTCGGTAGCCAGCGTAAAGATTTTGCCTTCCCTGTTTTTATCCAAAAGATAGTCCGTCGCGCAGTCAAGCGACGAGTAGAAAAAATCGCCGTCGAAAAACACGCCGAGGTTTTTTAACTTTGCAAAGTAACTTTCTTTCGTTGTGGAAGAATTGTTGGTCAAAAATCCGACTTTAACGCCCTTCGCCCTGATTTTATTTAAAGTATTTTTGACGTCGCCGATAAGGTTTCCGCCTAAGTAAACCGTGCCGTCAAGATCGAATAAAAATACTTTTACCTTTTCTAACTCTTTCATATTAACCACCGAAATATAAGAAAATTATACAACGAAAAGCCCTGTCCGTCAACGATTTGGGTGTTGTTGCTAGCGGTTACCGACAGAAAGCGAGTTTTTGTCCTAAAACTTGTTTTTTTTCAGCATTTTTTGACATTTTTTTTAAAAAAGGGTATTGATATTTTCTTAAAACATGGTATAATAAACGTAATAAACTTTGGAGGTTTAGTATGAATAAGAGTGAATTAGTGAGAGCGATTGCTGAAAAATCGGGATTGACCTTAAAAGACGCGGGTGCCGCGTTTGACGGGTTTATTGACGCGATTACCGACGCGTTAAAGAACGGCGACAAGATTCAGGTTTCCGGTTTCGGTACTTACGAAGTTAAGGCGAAAGCGGCAAGAGAAGGAATCAACCCGAGAACGGGCGCGAAGATTAAAATCGACGCAAGCAAGACCCCCGTATTCAAATTCGGTAAGGCTTACAAAGATCAATTTTAATTAAGACAAATAAAAAAAACCGACTGCGAATTGCAGTCGGTTTTTTATTTGACGTTTTTCCTCCCGCGGACAAGTCCGCGGGCGGATTTTTTTTTATTGCTCTTTTTATTCGGTCCACTCGGATATCTTCG
>CAMPBJ010000051.1 GCA_946637575.1 uncultured Clostridia bacterium
CATACGTTCGATATTCTTTCTGTGCGCGAACCAGGTAAAGAAACATATTAAGAGTATAAGCATACTCGAACAGATAAAGAACGCGACGGTCGTTTTATCATGCACGCGCGCGTACTTTAAATATAGTCTGATACTTCCGCTGATAGCGGACGGCGTTATCGCGATAAAAGACCCCATCGCGCCAAACTCGGTAAGATAAATAAAAACTACCGCGGCGACGAGAGAAGTTACCATGATAGACGCGTAGATAGGTCCTTGCACGATCTCGCAAACCAAAAGTACGCCTATCGTAGAAGCGATCCCCTTTCCGCCCTTAAATTTAAGCCATATAGGATAGATATGCCCTAAAACGACCGAAAGACCGCAAAGATACATTGCAAAGTCGGATAAAACGAACTTTTCGCCGACCACTTCGTCCCTAAACAAAAAGTAAGCGACGAGAACCGGAACTGCGCCTTTTAATATATCCAAAAAGAAAGTAAGAAGTCCTATGCCGAGTCCGAAGTTCCTGCTCATATTGAGTGTGCCGGGGTTACCGCTTCCCATGCTTCTTATATCTTTCTTTTTGGAACGCGAAATAATAAGCGCCCAGTTGATACTGCCGATCAAGTAGCATATGATAGGTAATACAATAAGAAGAGTTATCTTAAAACTACTCATCTTCTCCCCTTTCACGCACCAGAAGTTTTATAGGCGTTCCCGAAAAATCGTAAGCGTTCCTTATACAATTTTCAAGATATCTTTTATACGAGAAGTGCATAAGCGTCGTATCGTTGACAAAGAAAACAAAGGTCGGCGGAGTGCTTTCCGCTTGGGTTACGAACATAATTTTAAGGCGTTTGCCGTTGTGAGACGGCGGTTCGCTTACCCTTACCGCGTCTAAGATTAGGTCGTTAAGTCCGCCCGTGGTTATTCTGCGTTTGGAGTTTTCTAAAACTTCGAGAGCGGTTAGAAGTACTTTATCCACCCTTTGCCCGGTCTTTGCCGAAACGAAGAGCGGTTTTAAGTAGTCCATAAACTTAAGGTCTTCTTTAAGTTTTTTAGTAAACTCGTTCACCGTGCCGTTGTCTTTTTCCACCGCGTCCCACTTGTTTAGTACGACAACCGAAGGTTTGCCCTGTTCGTGTACGTAACCGCATATCTTAACGTCCTGTTCGGTTATACCTTCCGTCGCGTCGATCATAATGACCGTAACGTCGGCGCGCCTTACAGCGCCTAACGCGCGGAGAACGCTATAATACTCCAAATCTTCTTCGACGTTTTTCTTCTTTCTTATCCCCGCCGTGTCGATAAGAGTAAACTTTCTTCCGTTAAAAGTAAACGGCGTGTCTATCGCGTCTCTCGTAGTTCCCGCAACGTCGGAAACTATCGTTCTGTCAAAGCCTAAAATCTTGTTGCAAATGCTCGACTTTCCGGCGTTCGGCTTGCCGACGACTGCAATTTTCACCGATTCTTCGTCGTCTTTAACGCCTTCTTTTTTAAAAAGAGAAACGACCTCGTCCAAAAGTTCGCCTATGCCCGTTCCATGTTCCGCGGAAATGCCGAACGGCTCGCCGAGCCCCCACTCGTAGAACTCGAATAGTTTGTCTACGGAATAGTTTTCGAGTTTATTTACGGCAAGAACGACCGGTTTTCCGGATCTTCTTAACTTTTCCGCGACGTCCGCGTCGGACGCATTAAGTCCCGCTTTACCGTCCGTAAAGAGTATGATTACGTCAGCGGTGTCGATCGCAACTTCCGCCTGTTTTTGTATGTGTCGCCACATAGAGTCTGAAGACTTCAATTCCAAACCGCCCGTATCTACGAGCGTGAAAACGTTACCGCACCACTCTGCGTCTGCGTATAACCTGTCCCTCGTAACGCCGGGGAAGTCGTCCACTATTGAAATTTTTCTGCCGACGACCTTGTTAAAAAACGTTGATTTACCTACGTTCGGTCTGCCGACGATCGCTACTAATGGATTTGCCACGATATTACCTGCTTTTATATATTTCTTTTCGTATTAAAGTTTCTTTAATTTCCCCAAAACTTCCGTAAAATAATCGGGAAGCGGAGCGGTGAACTCTACTTTTTTATTCGTAGTCGGGTGAATAAAGGTTAGCCGTTCCGCGTGCAAAAGTTGTCCGTTTAACTTGAATCTCTGATTTTTGTACCCATACTCCGCGTCGCCGACGATAGGATGCCCTAAATATTTTGCGTGTACCCTTATCTGATGCGTTCTGCCCGTTCTTAAAGAAAACCGACAAAGAGTGTAACCCTCGTATCTTTCGATAACGGTAAAATCTGTTACCGCGCGCCTTCCCTTGTCCGAAACGGTCATTTTAGTTCTGTCCTTTGGGTTGCGTTCTATAAACGTATCGACCGTTCCTTTATCTTCTTTTAAGTTCCCCTCCAAAAGCGCAACGTATTCCCTTTTACACGTTTTATCCTGCAACTGTTTTGAAAGTTTAACGTGTGCGTTGTCATTTTTAGCGACAACGAGAAGCCCCGAAGTGTTTTTATCTATTCTATGCACGATCCCGGGTCTTATAACGCCGTTTATTCCTGAAAGGCTGTTTAAATTATAAAGAAGTGCGTTAACGAGCGTACCGCCTTTCGTTCCGTGCCCGGCGTGGACGGTCATACCTTGCGGCTTGTTAATGACCGCAACGTCCTCGTCCTCGTAAACTATATCGAGCGGAATATTCTCGGGTACTGCGTCTAAATTCACCGCGTCGGGAATATTTACGGTGATCTCGTCGCCCGCTTTAACCGTTTTGTTCGCTTTGACCGACTTACCGCCTATGCTGACGTATCCGTCGTCGCAAAGTTTTTTTACGCGCGAACGGGTAAAGTTCAACTCTTCGGCAAGCAGAACGTCAATTCTCGTCTTTGGGCTTATCGACACTATTTTTTTCGTTTCCATTTTTACCCTTAAAAAGCGCGTCCTTCCCTAAAAAAAGAAGATGAACGAACACTAAAATGATCCCGACGGTCATAAGAACGTCGGCTAAATTAAAGATCCCGAAAATATCGACGCCGCCGACTCTTATTACGATAAAGTCGGTAACTTCGCCAAAAAATATCCTGTCGATAAAGTTCCCGATCGTACCGGAGATCACAAGCGATATCCCGACTAAAAGCGTTTTATAGTTTAATTTTACAGAAAAGTATAAGACGACGAAAAACGCCACGAGCGCGACGGGGGTCAATATCTTAAAAAAGGTCTGCCCCCAACTTACGTCGGATAAAAAACCGTACGCAGAGCCGGAGTTTTTGGCAAGGGAGAAGAAAAAGAAGTCATATATCAGAACGGTATTCCCGTTCTTTTCGTAAAGGTCGGCAAAAACGTTCTTCGTGAGCCTGTCTAAAAGCACGAAGACCGCTATACCTATTATAGCGACGATAAAAATGATCAGTCTGTTTCGGTTAATCCCAGTTCTTTGCATATTTCTAAAAGTTCCGAATCGTCCACTTTATACGCCTCGGATAAATCGAAGCCGTTCTTCTCTGTTGCCTTTATATAATCCCCTATTTTTTCTTTCGGATCGAACGGGACTTTTTTACCTAAACCGTTCGTACCTATTTTTTTCTTGATTTCCGCTATTTCCTGTTTTAAAGAAACGATTTTATTCAGTAGTTTTTCCTTGTCCTTTTTTAACGCAATTATCTTATTCTCGTACCTAAACTCCTGTTCCGTTAAAAGACACTCCACTTCAAACTTGGTGTAACTTTTATCTTCAAGGTTCATTATTCGTGTACTCCGCGAATTTTTTCTATCATGCTCTTTTTAAGCTCGTACAAGGTGTCCGATAAGTCGACTTTATAAATGTGCGGTCTGTCGATACGCTTATATTCGTCCCAAAAACTGTCGAGTTCTTTTTTCGTGTACTCGGTTATTTCTTTTAAAGTAGGACGTTTATAAACGAGTTCTCCGTTTTTAAATATCTCTTCCTGTAAGTACCTTACCGAATAATCTTCGAAGGTGATCTTTTTCCACCTTTCGATCGGGTGAGTTAAGGTAAGCGGAGCGGTCGTGTCGATGTTGCCTTCCGAACGAAGAACGATACAGTCCGCTTCGGCTTTACCCGTCTTGTTATCGTAAACCCTGCAAATATTCTTAAACCCGGGGTTCGTAATTTTCGCGGGGTTATCGGAAAGTTTTATCTTCGGGATTTCGCTGCCGTCTTCACCTATTATTGCGGAAAGTTTATAAACTCCGCCGAGCGCCGGCATATCTTCGCTCGTAATGAGTTTTGTGCCGACACCCCAAAGATCGATCCTCGCGCCTTGGTTTTTAAGCGAACTTATTGAATATTCGTCCAAATCCCCCGACGCGCAGATCTTAGCGTCCAGATAGCCCGCTTCGTCGAGCATTTGCCTCGCTTTTTTGGAAAGGTACGCAAGGTCACCCGAATCAAGCCTTATTCCGCTCGGTTTTTTGCCTATGCTCTTTAAGTAGTCGAATACTTTGATAGCGTTCGGGACGCCCTGTTTTAAGGTGTCGTAAGTATCGACTAAAAGCAGCACGTTATCCGGATACGCTTTTGCATACTCCATAAACGCGGTATACTCGTCCTTAAAGTTCATCACCCAACTGTGCGCGTGAGTTCCGGAAACGGGGATATCGAACATTTTGCCGGCTAACACGTTTGAAGTTGACCTGCAACCGCCTATCACAGCCGCCCTTGCGCCGTAGATCCCAGCGTCAGGTGCTTGCGCACGGCGAAGACCGAATTCCATAATAGTGTCGCCCTTTGCGGCGTAATTTACTTTTGCAGATTTAGTCGCGATAAGCGTTTCGAAGTTTATGATATTAAGAAGCGCCGTTTCGACGAGTTGCGCTTCCATTATCGGCGCTTTTACGGTTAAGATAGGTTCGCCGGGGAAAACGACCGTGCCCTCTCTTACCGCGTATACGTCGCCCGAAAACTTAAAGTTTTCCAAATACTTTAAGAAGTCTTCGCCGAAAATGTTAAGCGAGCGCAGATAGTCTATTTCTTCTTTGCCGAACTTTAAGTTAAGGATATAATCTATCGCCTGCTCCAAACCGCAAGCAAGCGAATACGTTATCATGCCGTTCTGTCTGAAAAACAGGTCGAACACGGCGATCTCTTTTTCTCTGCCGCATCTAAAGTACCCGTCCATCATCGTAAGTTCGTAAAGATCCGTAAGTAAAGTTAAGTTTCTCTCTTTCATGGTAAACTCTTTTATGCAGAATATCAGTCGTCAGAATTTTTAGATATACTTTCCGTTCCGTTTCCCGCAACGATATAAGAAATAAGCGCGGTCAAAAGCGGAACTGCAATGCAAACTACAACTATCGCCCACCAAGGCAGCGAAAGCATAATAAACGCGTAGATGATACAAGGAATAATAAAGCCGCACCCCAAAAAGAAGTAAAACGCCTTTTTATATACGAACGCAAAAACATAGTAAACGACAGATAATCCGCCAAACAAAATAAGGAAAAAGTTAAGGATAGGGATCCAGAACTTCATTGACGGAACAAGCCCCGAAAGGAGAGCAATTACCGTCGCCAAAACGACGATTACGGCGATAAGCGATAAGAAAACAACTCTTTTTTTACCTGTTTTCATATAATACTCCAATATAAATATTTTTATAAATTATAACATATCTTTCTTGTTTTGTAAACGTATTTGATTTTATTATAAACGTGCTGTACGGAATTTTTTTGATCTAAAGAACTGTAAGGGGTTTAATTGACATATTTTTTAAAACGTGTTAACATATTTTTAAGGTGAACACATGATAGGTTTTGTAATCGCGCTTCCCTCGGAGGCAAAATCGTTTTTAGAAAAAATCGAAAACGCGGAAAAATCAACGCTTTTAAATAAGACGCTTTACACGGGTAAATACTTAAAAGAAGACGTTGCGATAATTATCAGCAATATCGGTAAAGTTTCCGCGGCGCTATCTACCCAAGCGCTCATCGACAGGTTCTCCCCCGAAGTGATCTTTAACTTCGGCACAGCGGGCGGAGTAGACGGGCAATGTAAAACCCGCGAGTTTTACTACGTGGAAAGTTCCGCGCAATACGATCTGGATCTTACCGCGATCGACCCGGTAGAAATCGGCTATAATCAAGGATACGACAGAGTGTTCTTTGACTCGCTCGATCTAAGAACGGACCTAAAAAAAGTAAAACTTGTCTCATCCGACAGATTTACAAGCACGAAAGAACAGATAGAGATAATAAAAAACATGGGCGCGACGCTTTACGATATGGAAGGCGGCGCAATATCACAAACCTGCTTTTCCAACGGCGTTCCCTTGATAATGATAAGGGCGGTAAGCGACGTTTACGGTTCGCGATGTAATGCGGAGCAGTTTAGGGAAAATCTTTCCGCAATAGAAAAAGCCTTCCCCACCGTGATAGAAAAGACTTTGAAAACTTATCTTAAATAAAATGATAAACGCCCGAAAGGGCGTTTTCTTTTTATCATTTATACCTCGAACAGCGACGCCGCTCCTATTATCCCGGCGTCGTTCCCGAGTTTTGCGATCGTGATCTTACTTTTCGGCGCCATAATATACCCGTAGTGATTTTCTTCGCAATAAGCGGTGATTTTGTCGGTAAGATACGCTCCCTGTGCGGAAACGCCCCCGCCTAAAATAACGACGTCCGGTCTGAAAAGATTCAGCGTATTTAATATGGTCTCGGAAACGTACTTAACGTACGTATCGACGACTTTTATCGCGGTAGCGTCGCCTTTTTTGGAACACTCGAAAGCGGTTCTGCCGTCTACTTTTTCCAAATCGCCGCCGACGAATTCCCACATTAAACTGTTCCTGTCCTCTTCCATCGCTATTTTTGTCTGTCTCATAAGCGCAGTCGCTGACGCATACATCTCGGCACATCCTCTTCTGCCGCAAGAACAAGGAAGTCCGTCCACGAAAAGTGAAACGTGACCGGGGTCTGCG
>CAMPBJ010000052.1 GCA_946637575.1 uncultured Clostridia bacterium
AGGCGGTATTGAAAAAGGCGAAAACGTTCTCGTTTATAAGGCAAGCAAAAATCTTGTTTTCTTAAGAAAAAGCGACTTTAATTTTTATAAAAGAGTCGCGGATAAGTTTCAAACCGAGGTGTAAACATGACCAAAAAGGAAAGACTTATTAAAATCGAAAGAATAATTACAGAAAACGAAGTAAGCACGCAAGAAGAACTGACAGACCTATTAAATAATGAGGGGCTGTCCGTTTCGCAAGCGTCTGTTTCGAGATATATAAAGGAACTTAACCTTATCAAAACCGAAGGCGTTTCAAAAAAATTCCGCTACGTTAAAGCGGGAAAGTTAAACGGGGAGATTCCGCAAAAGATAGTTGATCTTTTTAAGCAGATAACGGTTTCCGTTGTTTCCGCAGGAAATCTCGTAGTTATAAAAACGCTTGCAGGCAACGGATCTTCCGCCGGTATGGCGGTGGACGCAATGCATTTTCCACAAGTTTTAGGCTGCGTTGCGGGTGATGATACTCTTCTTGTCGTAACAAAAACCGAGTCCGACGCCGATGTTTTGATAAAAAGTTTACGGATGATCTGATGTTAGAAAAACTCGTTATTAAAAACGTTGCGCTTATAGAGCGCGCGGAAATTGACTTTACGGACGGACTTAACGTCCTGTCCGGCGAAACGGGTGCGGGTAAATCCGTTATTTTGGAGTCCTTAAACTTTGTTTTAGGCGCAAAAGCGGATAAAACGCTCGTTCGTAGCGGGGAAACGGAGTGTTTCGTTTCCGCGCTTTTTGACGTGTCAGATAATAACGAAATAAAGACTTTACTGTCAGATAACGGATTTGAATACGACGATAAACTTCTTATATCGAGAAAGTTCGGTTTAGACGGCAAGTCTTCGATAAAACTTAACGGCGAGCCTTTGACTTCTTCGGTTTTGAGAAAGTTTACCGCGGTTTTAGTCGACGTTCACGGGCAAAGCGAACACTATTCGCTTCTTAAAAGTACAAATCAGTTAAGACTTATCGACCTTTTCGGCGGTGAAGAGATAAAGAGATATAAAGAAGAATTACACGAACTTTTTACCGAATATAAGAAAATAAAAGAAGAATTGTCCACGCTCGGCGGCGATGAAAGTCAAAGACTCGTTTTACTGGATATTTTGAATTTCCAGATAAAGGAGATCGAGGACGCCGACTTAAAAGATAACGAAGAAGATGAACTTTTAGCCGCAAAGCAAAGACTTTTGTATAAAGAAAAGATAGTCGAATCCCTCGGCGGACTTAAAGAACTTCTAAACGGTGAAAACGGTGTAAACGACCTGCTTTTAACTTCCGCGCGTACGGTATCGCAGATAAGTAACCTATCCGACGAGTATAAAGAACTTAGTGACAGAGTCTATAACGTTCAGGCGGAGTGTCAGGACATTGCGGATACCGCGGAAAGCCTTTTGGACGGTGTTGAGGAAGAAGAGATAAGTTTAGACGAAGTCGAAGAAAGGCTCTCAAAAATCAAAGCGTTAAAGAAAAAATACGGCGAAACGATAGAAGATATAAACGCCTTCAAAGAAAAAGCGGTATCGGATAGGGAAAGACTTTTAAATTCAAACGAATTAGCGGAGATTCTACTTGATAAAAAGTTAAAATCGGAAGATAAAATCTACGATCTATATCTTGTTTTAAGCGATATCAGAAAAAAATACGCCGAAGAGTTTTCAAAAAGAGTCGTTAAAGAACTCGTTACTCTCGGTATGAAGAACGCAAAATTTGAAATCAGGTTTAACGAGCCCATAACAAAAGAAGAGTGCAAGTTTACCGAAGAAAACGGAATTGACGATTTATCCTTCTATTTTTCCGCGAACTTGGGAGAACCCGTCAAACCGCTTTCGGAAATAATAAGCGGCGGTGAAATGTCCAGATTTATGCTTGCGATAAAGGCGCAGACCGCGGTTTATAACGATATCGGCACTTTTGTTTTCGACGAGATCGACGCGGGACTTAGCGGAAATACGGCATACGTCGTCGCGCAAAAGTTTATTGAAATATCGAAGGGCGCGCAAATCATTGCGATAAGTCATTTACCGCAGATCACCGCCTTTGCCGACACAAACTTCTTTATCAGAAAAATCGAAACGGACGATAAGACAGTTACAACCGTTAAAAAACTTGAAGAAGACGAGAAGGTAATTGAGATCGCAAGGCTTTTGGGCGGTGACGAGTCGAGCGAATCCGCAATGCTTAACGCAAAAGAACTGATAAATAAAGCAAAAGAATTAAAAAACGCATAAAGTCCTAAGAAAAAAGGCTTTCGGGAAACCGAAAGCCTTTTTTAATTTAGTTTAGAATTACGCTTTTAACTTTCTCCCTTTAACTTTATCTATAATAAAGTAAACGAGTTTAGAAATGCAGACGACGACGCCCGCCAAGGGGATATAGGTTAAAAGCATTATTTGCGTGAACAAGAAACGGAGTTTATGCGCCGCAAGAACGCTTGCAAGCGTCGATAAAAGCGGAACGCCCGAACCTTCGTAGATCTGCATATAATCCGCGCCGTATTCGTAGTTTAACGGTGTTGCGATAAGGGAGAGGATCACCATAGGAATCCAACCTCTTATCATATCGATCCAGTCAAGTTTTTTGTATCCGGAGATTAAAAGGAACATGCCGACCGCAAACATCGAAAGGTGGAAAAACATCGAATAGAACGCGCCGAACGTCCAGAAGGGATACCAGTTTAATCCGTTACATTGAACGATCCCGATCGCGCCGGACAGCAAGCCTATCGTCGTAATAAACGACAAACAGTACTCTTTCGGTTTACCTTTTTTCCACCAACCTGCAAACAACATAGAGTAGATAAAGAGCGAACATGTGTAAGCGGGGAAGATGCCGTCCATATTAAAGCCCCGTCCCGTAGTAATGTCGTAATAAGTTTCCCAACTTATTTTGACTATTTCCAAGCACAAGATAACGATAGAGTAGACCTTTAAGAATCTATCAATTTTTTTATGGTCGGTTTTCCTAATAAGAATAGAAATCGTCGGTACAAGAACAAAAGCAAGAATAATAAAAATTATATGCGGAACGCTGAATAAATCAGACGAAAAGTTTTGTATATTGTATTTATAATCAAAAAAACCGTAATTCATAAAATCCTCTTTACGTTTAGATTATAACATAGTTCGACATATATTGCAAGTGTTAGTTATGAATAATAATTTTGTCCTTATATCCTGAATTCACTTCTATCGACAAAGACTGTGTTTACCTTTGTTTCAGTGTCTCTGATCGTAAAATAGGTTGCACCGTTTAAATAGACTTCGTCGTCTTCGTAATAGCCGCCGAGTTCGCCGGTTTTTAAGGCGAAAGTCAGCCTTATACCTTCGTGTTTTATCGAAAAACTGTTGCCGTGCTGATGTCCGCACACTATGTCGGTCGCATTGATCGTCTTTATTGCGTCAAAAAATCCGTTCTGCGCCGTTCCGTATAGGGAATAAGTAACAAAAACGTCGCCTTCTGCCGTGTTTAAGCCGTTCAAATAGCCCAAAAACGCCGTTCTGTACTCGGGTATCGGCTTATGCATAAAGAACATAGACTCGGGGTAAACGCCGTTGTTCGCGGTTTTTATCCCATCTGCGTTCCACTTTACCCAAGATATCTGTTCGTCCGTTATTCTATCGAGATAACCTTCGTTAAGCATATAAAGCGATTTTATTATCTTACCTTTTTCAGTTACGTTTACAACGTAGTTGCCGAGCGAACCTAAATTGTCGGGACCTTTTGACATAAGGCAGTATTTTCCCTGCATATAGAGGTCAACGCAGAAGTTTTCACTCGCCACAGCGGAGTCCTTTTCGTTGCCATAGTCGTGATTACCGAATACGGGCGCATAGGGGATCTTAAATTCGTCGAGCCAGTTAATAAGCGACGTTAGGGTAATAAGATTTTCATTGCTCCAGGTTTGGTCGCCCGTAAGTGTAATAAGGTCCGGTTTTACGGTGGTTACTAAATAATGTATCTCGTTTTTTATCGTTCTTTTGTTAAAAACGTTCTCTAAGTCGCACATCTGAACGTCGGCAAGGTTTAATATAACGAAGTCTTTGCCTTCTTTTTTTTCTACGGTCGCAACCGTTTTTATATCGAATTCGTCCGTTTCGCTCCAACTGTACGTCGGCGCGTTTCCTTTAAATCTATAAAAAAACAAAAACCAGACGCAGGAAAAGGATATGCCGATAATTAAAAGGCATATTGTCGTTAAAAAGACTATTTTTTTAAATACTTTCCCGCTCATATTTTTAATTATAACACAACGAAAGGAAAATAGATAGCAAAGCCGAATATTTTGAATATTTTTCTGAAAAAAGCAGACTCTAAAACCATAATGAAAAAAAGAAAAATCATTTTGCTTTTACTTTGTATTCTCTTTATCTTCCCGCTATTTTGCGGTAATTACCGAGCATTTGCCGACGATAGCGTGTATCTCGGCGGCGTTCCCGCGGGTTTTTCCGTCAACGAAGACGGCGCAAGGGTAGTGGGTATCTCGGACGTTTTAACCGAAAACGGTTTTACTTCACCGGCAAAAGATTCGGGAATAATAATCGGCGACCTGATTCTTTCAATAGACGGCACGCCCGTTTTCAGCGCGAAAGATATTGAAAATACAGTCTTAAACGGCGAAAAGAAGATTTTATCTTTAAACCGCGAAGGAGTGATTATCATTAAGGACGTTTTTCCTGCTTTATCAGTTGACGGAAAGTATAGGCTCGGAGTCAATATAAGGGATAAAATAACCGGGATAGGAACGATAACCTTTATAAAAGGAAATAAGTTTGCGTCCCTTGGGCATCCGATCACGGATGAAAGCGGTAAAATTGCAAAAATAAACGGAGGAACTCTTTACGAGGCGACCGTTACCGGGTTTATCCGCGGAGAAAGATATAAAGCCGGAGAACTTAAAGGAAACATTTTAAGAAATAATAAACTCGGCAATATTACTCTCAATTTAAATAGCGGAGTATACGGCGAAATTACCGAAAACGTTTCCGAAATAAATCTTCCTAAAATAACGTTCGGCGAAGGGAAAATGGGTAAAGCAAAAATATATACGACGGTAAACGGTAAAATACCCAAAGGGTACGACATATCTATTATAAAAAAAGATTTGGATCAGGAGAACAAAAACTTCGTAATAAGGGTGGAGGACAACGAACTTTTATCTTTAACCGGCGGGATACTTCAAGGTATGAGCGGAAGCCCCATCGTGCAGGACGGAAAACTCGTAGGCGCGGTTACGCACGTTTTTATAAACGACTCTAAACTCGGATATGGGATTGCGATTGAAAATATGAGTAATAACATATAATATCTAACGATCTTTATCATATTTATGTTAGACATAAGCGCATAAAACCATATAAATTACGGATACTTTTTTTAAGGAGATAAACCATGAAAAAAAGATTATCCGTATTTTACGTTTTTGCGCTTTTAATGTTATCTTTCGGGATACTGTTTAGCGCGCCGAAAAGAGCGGCTTTTGCAGATAGCGATGAGATAAAAAGTAAGTCGTTCATTTTACTTGAAACTTCGAGCGGCGAGGTAATAAAATCCAAAAATGAAAACGAAAAACTTCCGATCGCAAGTATGTGTAAGATAATGACTTTGCTTTTATCTTTTGAAGAGATCGATAACGGTAATTTGTCGCTTAACGACGATATAGTTATAAGCGATACTGCTGCAAAAATGGGCGGTTCGCAGGTATTTTTGGAAAGCGGTGCTTCTTATAAGGTAAGCGAACTTATAAAAAGCATCGTCGTAGCGTCCGCAAACGACGCTTGCGTTGCAATGGCGGAAAGAATTGCCGGGAGCGAAGAAGATTTTGTCGTTAAAATGAACGAAAAAGCAAAAGAGTTAAAGATGGAAAATACCGTTTTTACAAACTGTACGGGGCTTCCCAAAATCGGTCAGCACTCTTCCGCAAAGGACGTTTCGATAATGTTTAAAGAACTGATTAAACATAAAGAATACTTTACTTTTTCAAACATCTGGATGGATGAAATAAATCACCCGAACGATAGAAAAACAGAGATATCGAACACTAATAAACTCATAAGATTCTATGAAGGTTGCGATTCCGGTAAAACGGGATATACGAGCGAGGCAGGGCATTGTCTTTGCGCTTCGGCATTAAGAGATAACATGCGTTTAATTTGCGTCGTAATATCTTCGCCGGACAGCAAAACGAGATTTAAGGAAGTGTCTAACGCGTTTAATTACGGTTTTTCTAAATTTGCGCTTAAAAAAGTTGTAGACGGTGATCATAATCTGGACTTTAAAGTTAAAATTGCGGGAGGGAAAACTGAAGAAGTCGCCGTAAAACCGAGCAGAAACTCTTTTATCTTCTCGTTAAAAAGTGAAAAAATCGTTTACGAAACAGTCTTTTCCGAAGATAAAAATATAAAAGCGCCGATAACGGCGGGCGATAAAGTCGGAACGCTTAAAGTGTATAAAGACAACGTTTTGATAGATGAAATCGACGTTTTATCTGTTGAAAACGTAAATAAGAAGAGTTTCTTCGACCGTATAAAAGATATTACCGAAAACTGGGCGATCGCATGATCGCCCTTTTAGTTTAATAATTACTTTATTATTACTATATAATTGACAAAACCTTTTGTTTCTTATATAATTTATTCGGTGAATTTTATGGAAAACGAAAGAAATTCGGCACAACTTACTATCGGCGGAGTTTCTGCTTTGGATCTTGCGGAGAAATTCGGCACACCGCTCTACGTTTACGACGCGGATAAAATATTGAAAATTGCGTCCGCATTTGTTTCTTCGCTTAAAGACAACTACGGAAACGGACTAATTCTATACGCGTCGAAAGCCTTTTGCTGTAAGGGG
>CAMPBJ010000053.1 GCA_946637575.1 uncultured Clostridia bacterium
TGGCCGATCTTTTTAATGGCGTTGGGACTTCCGCTTCCTAAAACGGTTTACGGACACGGCTGGCTTTTACAGGACGGCGGGAAGATGAGCAAGAGTAAAGGCAACGTCATCTATGCGGACGATCTTGTAAGCCTTTTCGGGAAAGACGCGGTCAGGTACTACGTTCTCTCCGCGATGCCGCACGATAACGACGGACTTATTTCATGGGATTCTGTAATTAACGTCTTTAACAGCGACCTTGCGAACGTTTTGGGCAACCTCGTCAGCAGAACGGTCGCGATGACGAACAAGTACTTTAACGGGATAGTGGAAGACGGCGGAGTAAAAGAAGACGTCGATAGCGATCTGATGGCGGTGGTACACGGCGCGTTTTTAAAAGTCAAAGAGAAGATTGACGGCTATAAGGTAGCCGACGCGCTCGTTGAAGTGATGAACATATTCAGGCGCGCGAATAAATATATCGACGAAACCACGCCCTGGATACTCGCAAAATCCGAAGATGGTAAGCCGCGGCTTAAAACCGTGCTTTATAACCTTTCCGAAGCGATAACGGTCGGCGCAAGTTTATTAGCGCCGTTTATGCCTGACACCGCAAGTAAGATCGCGGAAAATATGGGGCACGAACTTTTGGCGTTCGACGAGTTAGACTCTTTCGGGAGAAACGGCGCGTTTAAGGTAAAGGAAAACCCCGAAATGCTCTTTGCAAGGCTTGATCAGAACGATATGCAGGAAAAAATAGCGAAACTTAACGAAGAAAAGAAGACCGAAGAGAAAAAGGCGGAAAACAAAATGGAACACGTAAACGAAAAGAAACCCGAGATAGATATAAACGAATTCGCGAAAGTGGAACTTAAAATCGCGAAAGTCATCGCGTGCGAAAAAGTGGAAAAGAGTAAAAAACTCTTAAAACTCACGGTAAAGGTTGGGGACGAAGAACGCACGGTCGTATCCGGAATAGCGAACTTCTATACCCCCGAAGAACTCGTAGGCAAAAAACTCGCGATGATAACCAACTTAAAACCGGCAAAACTCTGCGGAATAGAGAGTCAGGGCATGATACTTTGCGCGGAAGATCAAAACGGCACGGTAGCCTACCTTTCGCCCGAAAAGGACGTTGAAGACGGCAGCGGTATCTTTTAATGTTCATCGACACGCACGCGCATTTAGACGACGTAAAGTTTGACGACAAAAGCGCGGTCGTAAAAGCGTACGAAACAGCGGGGGTAAAACTTGTCGTTAACATGGGTTGCGACCTTAAATCGTCAAAAGATAGCCTTGCTCTTTCCGAAAGGTTTAATAGCGTTTACTTTGCCGTAGGATTTCACCCAGAGTACGCGGAAGAGTTTTCCGAAGACGGATTAAAGACCTTAAAACAACTTGCAAAGCACGAAAAGTGCCTTGCGATAGGCGAAATAGGGCTTGACTATCACTACGAGGGATTTGATCGGGAAAAGCAGGAAAAAGCCTTTCTTTCCCAGATCGCGCTCGCAAACGACTTGGGACTTCCCGTATCCGTTCACTCGCGCGACGCGACGGCGGACACGCTGGAACTTTTTAAGGGGAACAAGGAACTACTTAAAAACGGCTTTATTATGCATTGTTTTTCGGGCAGCAAAGAGACGGCGAAAGAGTATCTCGATTTGGGCGGGTATTTAGGATTCGGCGGAACGGTAACGTTTAAAAACTCCGTTCGAGCAAAAGAGGTCGCGGCGTACTGCCCGATAGAAAGACTCCTTACCGAAACCGACAGTCCTTATCTTGCGCCCGAGCCCAAAAGGGGAACGGTCAATTCGCCAGAAAATATTCCGATAATCGCAAAATACCTTGCTGACCTTCGGGGAATAAGCACCGAAGAACTTGAGATCGCGGTAGAAAACAACGCGAAGAGAATATTTAAAAAACTGTAAATCCGACCGACCGCGCACCGCGGTCGGTTAAAAAAAGAAAAAAATGAAGACCTTAAAGCAAGAACTTTTCGAGCGCAAAATCGTCCTTAAAAAGAAGTTCGGTCAGAACTTTCTGACCGACGAAACGTTGCTTTTAAAAATCGTTTCCGAAAGCGGAGTAAACGATTCCCTTTCCGTACTCGAAATAGGTTGCGGTGCGGGTGCGCTTACGAAAGTGCTGTGCGAGAACGCAAAAAGCGTTTTAGGATACGAGATAGACGAAACCTTAAAACCCTTGCTGTCGGATAAACTGTCGGGCTTTGACAACGTGGAGATCGTGTATAAAGACGTCTTAAAAGACGGGGTAAAGGCGGTCGAAAAGAAGATCGGCGGAAAGTACGCGCTTATTGCAAACCTGCCGTACTACATAACCACGCCCATCGTCATGGAGTTTTTGGAGAACGCGGAAAACCTGGAGTTTATGACGGTGATGGTGCAGGAAGAAGTCGCGGACAGGTTCTGCGCGACCGAAAAGAACTCGGACTACGGCGCGATAACGGTGGGAATAAACCTTCGCGGAAAGGCTGAAAAACTGTTTAAGGTCGGAAGAGAGAAGTTCACCCCCGCGCCGAACGTGGATTCCGCGGTGGTAAAAATCACGTTAGATAACGGCAAGTTTAAAAACGCCGATTTAAAAGAAGTAAGAAAGGTGGTGCGCGGCGCGTTTTCGAGCAGAAGAAAGACGCTCGTAAACAACCTTATGCTGTCCTTTAAGTTGCCGCGCGCGGTCGCGGAAAGCGTCGTTTTGACTTCGGGTTTTCCGCTTACGGTAAGGGGAGAGGAACTCTCGGCGGAAGACTTCGTGCGGCTTACCGACGTTTTGGGGAAGATAAATGGATAGAATTGTCGTCGCCTCCGCAAACGCGGGAAAAATAAGAGAGATCGCAAGTCTTATAAAGGGCGTAGAGGTTTTGGGGTACAAGGATTTGGGGCTCGACTTCGACGTAGAGGAGACGGGCAACACATTTTTTGAAAACGCGCTCATTAAAGCTCGCGCGGTGTACAATAAAACGGGTATTCCCGTTCTTTCCGACGACAGCGGACTCGAAGTTTTCGCTCTAAACGGCGCGCCCGGGATATATAGCGCGAGATACTCGGCGGAGCATACGGACGACGCGAATATAAAAAAACTTCTTGAAGAGTTAAGGGATAAGGACAATAGAGAAGCAAGGTTTTCGTGCTGTATGGTCTATTACGACGGAAAGAGAATAATCACCGAAACGGGAACGACCGAAGGCGAGATACTTAAAGAAAAGCAAGGAAACGGCGGATTCGGGTACGATCCCGTGTTCTATTCGTATGACTTAAAAAAGTGTTTCGGGGTTTCGACGCCCGAAGAGAAGAACTCTGTTTCACACAGATCGCGCGCCTTAGCAAAGATAATAAAGCGCGTCACGGAGTAAAATGAGTAAGTTAAAAGAACTTTTCGTCCTGTTTTTAACTTTTTTTAAAATAGGACTTATAACGTTCGGTGGCGGCTACGCGATGGTGGCGATAATCGAGCGCGAATTTACGGAAAGAAAGAAATGGCTTTCCGCCGAAGAGTTCGCGGACGTTCTCGCTATCGCGGAAAGTACGCCCGGACCTATCTCCGTAAACTCGGCGACTTTTATAGGATACAAGCGCCGCGGGTTTTGGGGCGCGTTCTTTTCGACCTTGGGGCTTATCCTTCCGTCGCTTATCATAATTTTCGTAATCTCCCTGTTTTTCGACAGGTTTATGGAATTAGAGTACGTAAAGTACGCCTTTTACGGAATAAGGGCGGGCGTGTCGTTTTTGATACTCTCCGCCGGCATAAGGCTCTTTTTGAAACTCAAAAAAACGCCTTATAACACGATCGCGTTTATTCTGTCCGCCACGCTTTTAGTTGCGATCAGTCTTTTTTCCTGGAACTTTTCGTCAGTATTTATAATCCTTATCGGCGGCGGGATAGGACTGCTTTCGTGGCTTATCGGATTTATAAGGAACAAAACCAAAGAGAAAGGGGGTAGAAAGTAATGCCCGTTCTTCTCGACTTGTTTTTAACCTTTTTAAAGATAGGCGCGGTATCCTTCGGCGGCGGATACTCTATGATCCCGCTGGTAACCGAAGAAGTCGTCGGTAAAGGCTGGATGACCGAAAGTCAGGTTCTGGACTTTATCGCGGTGTCCGAAAGCACGCCGGGTCCTGTCGCGGTGAATATGGCGACTTTCGTCGGCGCAACGCAGGGCGGAATACTCGGCGCGCTTATATCCACCTTTGGCGTGGTCCTTCCCGCGTTCGTTATAATACTCGTCGTCGCGTCAGTCTTAAAAGGCTTACTTAAATACGCGCCGACCAACGCGTTTTTATGCGGAGTTCGTCCCGTCGTCATGGGGCTTATCGTCGGAACGGGCGTAACCCTTATTCTTACCGTGATTTTCGGTTTAAGCAGAATAAGCGATTCGTTGTCCTTTGACTACCGCGCGTTTTTCATCTTCTCTTTCGTCGCGTTTTTAAGCGTTTTATATAAGAAGATGAAGAAGAGAACGTTATCCCCGATCGTTATAATACTCATTTCGGCGGTTTTCGGCATAGTTTTATACGGTTTTCTGTAATTTTTGATAAAAACAACCGTTGTTTATGTTTTATGCCCGATTTCGTCAGTCGTTTCCTTGCGAAACGGCTTTTTAATTTTTTAACAAAAAATGAAAAATTTTACAAAAAACAGTTGAAATTTAAAATCCTTTGTGATACAATGTACGGAGAAACAATAGGGGGGAGTGTTTTTTGTCCCCTTAAGAATAATGGAGGTAGTTTATGAGAAAACTCAAAGTTGCTTTGCTACTTGTCGTTATGATGATAGCATCGTTATGCTTGTCGTTTGCGTGTTTCGGCGCGATCGAGATCGTAGATCAAGACGATACGCACGAATACACGGCGATAACCGTAACCGGCAACCCGACCAAGACGGAGTACGGAGTAGGGGAAACGCTTTCTACCGAAGGGTTAGTTATATCTGCCCACTGCTCCAAGCACAACACGGACGAAGCGATAAGCCTTTCCGACGTAAAGATTACATACGAACACGGCGGAAGTTTCGCTTACGGCGACACGAAGGTTACGATCACTTACGCGGGATATACCGCGGAGATAAGAGTAACCGTCGTATGTAAGAACCACGTAGCGGGAACGCCCGTTCGCGAGAACGAAGTAGCGGCCACCTGCTCTAAGGAAGGCTCATACGAAGAAGTCGTATATTGTACCGTCTGCGGTGCGGAAGTTTCGAGAGAAACTAAAACTATAGAGAAGATAGCGCACACTCCTGCAGAAGCTGTAAGAGAGAACGAAGTTGCGGCTACCTGCACCAAAGAGGGCAGTTACGACGAAGTGGTTTACTGCTCGGTATGTAACGCTGAACTTTCGAGAGAAACGAAAACTATAGAGAAGATAGCGCACACACCGGCGGAAGCGGTTAAAGAAAACGAAGTTGCCGCGACCTGCACCGAAGAGGGCAGTTACGACGAAGTGGTTTACTGCTCGGTATGTAACACCGAACTTTCGAGAGATACGAAAACGATACCCGTTATCGCTCATACCGAAGGCGAAGTAAAATACGACGAAAATAACCACTGGGTAGAATGTTCGGTTTGTAAAGAAGCTATCCCCGGAACGGTTACCGCTCACACGCTTGCGCTTGAGATTACCGGTTCCTATAAAACCTCCTATACATTAGGCGAAACCTTTGATTCCGAAAACGCCGTCGTAAAGACCGTTTGCGACTGCGGATACAATAAAGTCGCGGATTACGAAGTTATCTATGAAAACGGCGACGCTTTTGATATCGGCGACGCTAAAGTTACGATCAAAGTCGGCGATTTAGTCAAAGATATCACCGTTACCGTTTCCGCGAACGTCGGCGAATTTACCGGCGACTTTTCGGTAAACGCAACTTACTATTGCGGTGAAACGCCCGCTCCCGTAAGCACGCTTACCGTAAATTCCGGCGCGGACATTTACTTTATGGTAAGTGAAGACGGCGTGAACTACGTTAAATTAGAAGATTACGTATTCGACGCTCCGGAAGATGAAATTTCGATAACATTATATATTATAGCCGTTGCGGACGCTACCGAAGAATATACGGCTGTTAGAACCGAAGCAAAAACGTTTAAATTACGTCACTTCATCCCGAGTGAACTTTCGTTCGATGAAAACGGACACTATTATCTCTGCGCTTGCGGAGTTAAGTTCGACGAACAAAACCACTCGCTCACGTTAGAAAAAGATACTGACTTACACAAACACTATTATACTTGCGCCTGCGGATACGAGACCGAAAAGGTTGACTGCGCGTCCACCGGCGAATACGTATACGACGCTGCAAATCACTGGAAGACCTGCGACGTTTGCGGTCAAGAGATCGAAAAAGCGGCTCACGCTTTCGACTACGAATCCGACGAAGAAGGTCACTGGCAAGTCTGCGCTTGCGGATATGAAACCGAAAAAGCGTCTCACGTTGAAGGCGAAACGAAGTTCGACTCCGAAAATCACTGGGTAGAATGCTCGGTTTGTGGTGAAAAGATCGAATCCACGATCGAAAAACACGATCTTACCGTAACTTTCGACGAAGAAAACAAGACTCACAGTTTCTCTTGCGACTGCGGATACGCGCGTGAAGACGAGGCTTGCTCGTCTACCGGCGAGTGGAAACACGATTCCGAAAATCACTGGAAACTCTGCGACGTTTGCGGTCAGAAGATCGACATCGCCGCGCACACTCCGGGTGAAGTAGAAATTGACGGCGATTATTCGGTCGTAAAATGTTCTGTTTGCGGCGAAGCGATAGAGTCCGTTCCCGTTGAAGCGAGAACAAACATCGACTTAAAGTGGAACGCCAACGGTTCTACTGACTGGGCTGAGGGCAAGATCCCC
>CAMPBJ010000054.1 GCA_946637575.1 uncultured Clostridia bacterium
ACATATTGTGTAATATTTACGGTATCTTAATACCCATTACAAGGTCGCCTTAATAGAACGCATTATATAAGAAGAAACTACGTTCCGTTGTTTGCGCCTGCTGCCTTGCGGTCTGATTGACTATGTAAGTCATTACAAGCCGCCGCGAAGATCGGGGCGAAGTCGCCCGCGCTGCTATCTTCGGTTGAAACGTGTTTCTTCTTATTAAATGTCGGAAATTCCTTTTGACCGTTCAAAATATCCGAAGCCCACATTATGCCGTCAATATGCTTTATGCGTGTCATTCTCCCCCGATCCTTTCTTCATACTTTCAATTTAAGCCGTTTTGTTCGTCTATATAGCGCGACAATTCCTTTTCGCGCTTTACTATGTCGCGGGAATACTCCGAAGACGTGATCCCCTGCGCCCAAAGTTCGGCGGCGCGATTGCCGCCCATATTGTAAGCCATTAAAACTTTATGGACTTCGTCGTCGCCGTAAGCGTCAAATAGTTTTCTTAATATGTAGCAACCGCCGCCGACGTTGTCCGCGGTGTCGTACATATCTACGAAGCCGTGATCCGCCAAATCTTCCAAATTGCAATCGTTTATTTGCATATAGCCGCTATCTCCGGTTGAAGATCTCGCGTCTTTCGTGTACTCGGTTTCGTGTCCTATGATCGCCATAACGAAGCAATAAGAAATATTGTTTTTTGTTGCTATGTCAAAAACGATCCTTTGGTCTTCTTCGCTCATTGCTACCGGAAGAAGAACGAAAGCGGGTTCTTTTGGTGCGATCGTTTCTTCCTGCTGCAATGTGACCGGATCTTCGCCCGCTGCGTTTAGGTCTTCGGGCGTAACGGTTACTTCCTGCGTTTCTTCCTGCGGGATCTTCTCATATAACGGCGCGCCGTAGGCGTCTTCTACAAGATCCGCCGTAATTACTTCATATATAAGGAAGAAAAGAAACACGGTAACGACGATAAGTACGGCAAAGACGCCCGTAGAATATAGCCGAACGCTATATCTTTTCGGACGTTTGCCCCCTTTTAACTTCTTCCGGTATGCTTTTAGATTTCTTGATTGTCTATTAAACGGGCAAGTCATAGTCTTTTATTACCCCTTTCCCTATCTCAATAAACTTTTTCTTCATATCTTCCGGCAAGCGGGTGTATGTTTCGTCGTAATAGATCGCCGCTATCAAATAACGCTTTGTTGCTTCGCGTTGATCTGCAAGTTGTTTTCTTAACAAGTCGTTCGACTTCATAAGCGCAACCGTGTTTTGTGTAAGTTCTTCCAACTTGGAAACGGCGTTCGCAAGCATAGATCCGGCGATTTCTTCCGCCCTGCGCTGCGCGTCGTATTCCGTATATATTCTTACTTGTTCTTGTATCCTTTCTTTTACCGCCATATTGAAAGTTTCCCGCCTTTCTGCTAAAATATAGCCGTGGTTTATTCAAGAAGACCCGACGTTTTGGTTTCCCGCCTTGCGTCGGGTCTTCTTTTGTTTAATCCGAAAGAATGTGTATTCCCTCGGCTTCGTCCGCGTCGTGGTTGATCTCGTCGATCGTTGCGTCTGCGGTTTCGTAAATAAGATCTTCAAGGGCTTTTTGCTGCGCGTGTGTGATCCTGCCGTGGCTTTTCATATCCTTAACGGACGCGACCGCGTAACCCGTCGCGTAGTCCACTTCGCGGACGCTTCCTTGCTTCGCTATATTCTCAACGAAGCGAAGTCCTTTCTTGAAGTTCCTTAAATTCCAACTTGATTTATACATATCTTTTTAACTCCCTTTGTGGTTTATTTATGCCCCGTAATATAACGTAGGTTGATCCGCGTATTGTCCGGCGGCTTCGCCTGCGGTTTCGTCCGGTGTTTCTTCGTCCGGCTTCCATATCCCAAACGGAACGGTCGGGAATATGCAATTTTTGTCGTCGATATAATAGTCCGCGTTGATCTTTCTTGTATCTCCGCCGTAAGCGGCTATAAGTTCCGGTAAATTCTCGTTTACCGTGTCGAAGTGAAGCCCGCGGCTATTGCAAAACGCGACGGCTTCTTTTAAGTCCCGTCCGGTTCTGCAAGTAAAAAGAATTATTCTCGATCCCTTTTCTTTTTCGTGGATCAACATATCGAATAACGCTTCGTTCGGTTCTCCGATTTCGGGAAACGGTACGCCCTGCGACAATGTCCCGTCGAAGTCCACCGCGTAGATCTTATTTCCTGCCATATCCATAAATGCCCGCCCCCTTTCTCGATTTATGCTTGATCGGGTCGGTCATTATTCCGATCGGAAGCGCGGGCAACTTGTGGATTGCTTCGCGCAAGTCTGCTTCGCTTGTTATGCCTAACTTTTTAAGTTCTTCTTCAAGCCGTGTTTTTTGGGTTACGCTTCCCGCTGCCGCGGTCATACTTCCCCGCCCTGCGCTGCTGCAAGGGCGTTTTGTTTGTTGTCTTCCTTGTAGATCTCAATATTTGATAAGATCCCCTTACGCGCCATTGCTGCGCATTGCGCCGCTTCAACGGCAAGGTTGATTGCGGTGTTATAAATATTCGTGTAAACCTCGCGTAACGTTTCCGGCTGCGCGTTCTGCTTGGTAAGATCCCAAATGCGCCCCGAAAGATATTCCATTGTTTCAAGTTCTGCGTGTGCTTCGTCGATTTCTTCGCGAAGAACGGCGAAAGACTCGTGATTGCTATTATTAAGCCCGAACTTTTCAAGGGCGTTTTCCAACTCTACGTCGGCAAGTCTTATTACTTCGTTTCTTATTACGTCCGCCATTTTATAACCCCTTTCCGGTTGCCCTCTGCTTGATGAAATAATTTTCTTTGTCTTTCTTTGTTAGGAAGACCGGACAAGTTGGCACGCCTGCCGCCTGCAATTTCTTATAGATCTCGACAAGATCGTCGTTTTCTATCTTCTCGCGCGCCGTTCTCGGTCTTTGTGTAAGATCGATCGGAATATTATCAACCGTAAGTCGTTTTATGATCTTCGCGGTTGTTTCCCCGTATTGCCGGAAGTAACCGTTTATAATAAAGGTCTTTTGCCATATAAACAGTTTGAAGCCTAACGCCTTTTCGATCTTCTCGAAGAAGTCTTCAAACGGCGGGATCGGTCTATAAAACCATTCTTCCTTTATGTCTTCCATACCCTAAACCCTTTCTATAAAGCCGTGTTCCCTGCACATTTCGCGGAAGTCTGCCAATAGTCCGTCGCGGTAGTCGTTGGCTTCCTGCGCGGTATATCCGGCGTCAAACAAGGATCTTTTTATCAAAAACCAATTTGCGCCGATCTGCGTTTCTAAATAGTCATTGAAAAACGCCCGCTTCTCAAAAACCAACATTCCGTCGACTTCTACGAACTCCCGTTTTGTTTTCTTTTTCCCTTTTTTCATTTCTTCCAATCGTCCCCCGCGGTTGATCCGTCGATATAAATGTCGTAATACGTCTTTTGTTTTAGGTCGCCTAACTCATATTCGGCGGTTAAGTCGGGACGAAACGGCGGGATCAATCCTTTTTCTTTGTATTGCTTATGTGATACTTCGTGCGTCACTTTGAAGCGGACGACTTCGCAATCCTCGAACGGTCGCCAATAGTTCTTATTAAGTGCGATCCGGTCTAAATACTCGCAAGCCATAACGCCCGCGTTGTCGCGGTTGTTTTCCTGCGGGACGTTTGCGTCTATGATCCTAACGGTAGGAATACCGCCTTGTAAGATTTTCAATAAGTCTTTAACCTTTACCATTTGCAAGCCCTCTTAATAGACAAAAACTTCGATTACGGTTTCGCTTCCGGTGTTGTTTACCTCATTAACGCCGATATGCTTAACTTCGCGGGTCGCCACGTCCGCAAGGTCGCGGGCTTTGATTGCCTTACCCTTGAAGATCTGATTTTGTCCGCTGCGTAAGTCCTCGTAAATTGCAAGGTTGGCAGCGGGGGAAAGTGTTGGTAATAACAAATTGAATGTGTACGGTATTTTTTGCATTATTTGTCGCCCCCTTTGTCTTCGCCTGCTGCCTTGCGCTCGTATTCGATAATAAGATCAAGGATCTTTTCTTTTGAAAGGTAACACGCGTTGTTGATACCTAAATCGTGCGCGATATGTTCAAGATCTGTTTTTGTCTGCTGCGCTAATTCGTGGTAGCGGTCGTTTTCTTCCTTTGTTTTGCAAACTTCGGGGAACGGTAACGGGTCGAAGTCGTCTTCGCCTGCTGCCGCTTCGCCGTCTTCTTCCGGTTCTTCGTCTTCGTCGTCGCTTGGGTGGCACTCGTCGAAGTGGTCGCAACCCTCGCAAGGATCTTTAATTGCTTCAATGTGTGCGCCCAACATATCGCCAAACATTCCGGCTATATGTCCCGCCGTTTCCTCGTCAATGGAAATTGTGATCGGGTCTTTCTCGTCGTCTTCCTTTTCTCCGGTAACAACTTCCCTTATAAATCTATAAGGAACTTCGTTTTTTACTCCGTTCATAAGAAACTTTGCGGTTGTTTCGTTTTCTGCTGCCTGCTGCAACATTCGGTATAACTCCCCGACTTTAAGTTCTGTCGTTGCTTCGGGGTTAAATGCGTCCATAAGTCCCATTTTGTAAACCTCACTTTCTTAAAATATGCTTAATTGTTCGTTCTCTATCGGCTTCGGGTCTATCATTTGCCCGAAAATATCGATCAAGACTTGGCGGACGATTGCGTTTCCTGCCTGCGCGTATAAGGCGGTTTGGCTATTGATTGCCGCCGCTTTGTCGTAGTCCTCGTCGCTAAAGTCCATTAAACGCCACGCTTCCCGCGGTGTAATACGTCTTATTTCTTCTTTGTCTTCGTCCACGTCGTTTACTCCTAAAAAACAAATCTCGTTTGCGCCTGCTAATATGGTCGGCGACAAATCGCCGTCGCCTTGCACTCTACCCCGTCGGGTCTTTGAAGTCGGGAAAGAAAGATCCGCTCCCCCCCTACTTTCCAAAAGATTGCGCCCGCTTTGGTCGCTTGCTTTATCATTAGACCTTTTAACATTGTCTTTTCTTCCTTTTACTATGATGTACGGTTGCTTGCCCCCCCCGCTGCAAGTGTTGATTGTGGGGGCGCAATAGTTTTGATCGTAAACCCTGCCGACGCTCGGATTGTCCCACGCCGAAATACCCTTTAATATGTTTCCGATCTGCTTAACCTCTTTACTCTTTGCCATTTGTCGCCGCCTTTCCGGTTGTCTGTCTTCGCTTTACGATTACCGCGTCCCATTCGTGACGATCAAGCGACCCTATGCCCCCCCTCTAACGGTATTTGATACCGTTTTGTTTCTTATCTGCTCGTATTTTCTTTCGCTAATAAGTTGTTCTGTCTGTTCGCTTGTATAGTAGAATTTGTCGTCGACTTCTTCTTCCATATAGTCCGCCATACATTTATCAAGGTCGTAAGGTTTCGGAAACTCATAATTGTAATTTCCTAATATAGAAACCATATAAGCGCGCTTTCGTGCCTGCGCGACTCCGTGGTCGGCTGCGTTTATGATCTGCGCAAAGTTTGAATAACCCTTGCTTCGCAAAAACTCTTTCCAAATTTCAAAGTTCGTTTCGTTCTTTTTTCCCATTACTTGCGGTACGTTTTCCATAAGTAGGACTTGCGGTAAGGCTTCGCACTCGTCAAGTATTCTTTCAACTTCCCATAACATAGACGATCTTGTGTTGCTGCCTTTATCCATTCCGCGCATTTTTCCGGCGACGCTCAAATCTTGACACGGGAACGAATATGTTAAAATGTAGGTGTTTTTTTCTGTGTCAACGATTTTTAAGTCGCTTCCGTGTACGTTTTGAATGTTTACAAGGTTCTTTGTCGCTACAATATTGTTGTAAGTGTCCCGCTGCCATTGTTCCGGTTTCTTCTTGATCTGATCGCGTGTCATTGGTTTTTTGCTATCTGCCGAAATGCCTTTTGCAAATAAGAAGTCGATAACTTCTTCGCGTGTCATTCCCGCGGAATAATCTGTCGTGTCGTGTTCCTTGTGAATTGCCTTATAAGACGCGTTCGCCTGCGTCCACCATTCGCAAGTCAACCAACTTTCAAAGTCTGCGCCCATATCCCGCAACGCCATAGCCTGCGACCCAACGCCCGCGAACAACTCAATAAGTCGAATGTGGTTTGTGATTTTGAATTGTTCCATTGCTTCGTGGTTTATCCTTTCTATGATGTTAAAAGTCGCGTTTATGCGACAACGTAGGTAAAAAAATATTAAGTGCGTCTTCTGCGGTCAACTGTAAAAACGCTACGATCTTGTTTGTTTCTCCGATTGTGAAGTCTTCCCCCGTCTTTAAGCGGCGGTTTAATGTGCTTCTATCAATTCCGACCGCTTTTGCCAAATCTTCTTGTCTTATTCCGCGCTCTGCCATTTTTCCTTTTAATCTCATTACGTCGCACATTTTGGTTTCTCCTTTCTGTCGCGTTTTCGCGACTCATATTATTATATATATCATTCTTGTTTTTGCACGTCAACACTTTTTTCTCATTTTTGCGATTTTATTTTGTATTTCGTCCGCTTTTGTGTTGCATATTTGCTACACGCAATATATAATAATACGCGAAAGGGGGCTTAAACTATGGAAGTCTACGAACGAATAAAAGCAAGACGAAAAGAATTAGAATTGTCCGCGGACGACGTCGCGGAAGCGTTGGGCGTGTCGCGTGCAACTGTTTATAGATATGAAAGCGCGGAAATTGAAAAACTACCGACTCAAATAATAATACCGCTTGCTGCGGTTCTTCATTGTTCCCCCGCGTGGCTTATGGGCTGGGAAGATCCGCCCGCGCCTGCTGCCGCTTTTTCTTTGTCGGATCTTGAAAAGCAAATTGTTATTCGC
>CAMPBJ010000055.1 GCA_946637575.1 uncultured Clostridia bacterium
TAAACCCGGAAGACGGCGCGTATTACGACGGCGCGGTCGTTATCGATTTAAGTAAAATCGAGCCGATGATCGCGCTTCCGTTCCACCCGTCCAACGCCTACACCATCCGCGAATTTTTATCCCGTCCTTACGAACTCTTGTCCGAGTGCGAAGAAGCGGGGAAAAAGTTGCTCCCCGAAGGGAAGGGCGAGTTTAAGCTTACCGATAAAATAAGGGACGGAAAGGTTTACGCAACGCAAGGCGTGATCGCCGGTTGCGCGGGCGGACTGTATGAAAACCTTGCCGAGGCGACCGAGATATTAGAGGGCGAAAAGGAACAAAACGACGAGTTCACGCTCTCTGTCTATCCCGCAAGTCAGCCCGTTTACCACGCGATAATGGAGAACGGGTACGCGTCGAGACTCATAGACGACGGCGCGGTGATAAAGACGGCGTTCTGCGGTCCGTGTTTCGGCGCGGGCGACGTTCCGTCGAACAACGGACTTTCTATCCGCCACACCACGCGTAACTTCGAGTCGAGAGAGGGCAGTAAACCCAAAGAGGGGCAACTTTCCGCGGTCTTTTTAATGGACGCAAGAAGTATCGCCGCGACCGCTAAAAACGGCGGCGCGATCACCCCGGCGACCGATCTTTACAAGGGCAAGAAGATCAAAAAGTATAAGTTCGACGACAAAATATATAAAGCGCGCGTTTTCGACGCGGCAGGAAAGGGCAAATCGAGTGCGGAATTAAAGTACGGCCCTAATATCGCCGACTGGCCGAAGATGGAAGAGTTAAAGGAAAATCTTCTTATTAAAGTCGTCTCCGTCTTAAAAGATCCCGTTACTACGACGGACGAACTTATCCCGTCGGGCGAAACTTCGTCATATAGATCCAACCCGTTAAGGCTTTCCGAATTCGCTCTTTCGAGAAAAGATCCCGAGTACGTGAAGAGGGCAAAAGCGGTTAGAATCGAAGGTTTCCCGAACCTTCCGTTTAACGAAAAGGACACGACTTACGGCAGCGTGGTGTGTTCGGTAAAACCCGGCGACGGCTCGGCAAGGGAACAAGCCGCGTCCTGCCAACGCGTTTTGGGCGGAGTTGCGAACATAGCCGTCGAATACGCGACGAAAAGATACAGAAGTAACCTTATAAACTGGGGTATGATCCCCTTCCTTTGTAAAGAAAACGACTTTAAGGTGGGAGAGTACGTCTATATAAAGGGCGTGCGCTCCGCGATCCTTGAAGGGAAGACCGAGTTTACCGCAAAAGTGATCGGGGAAAAGGAAAGGGAGATAACGCTTAAAATATCGCCTTTAACGGACGACGAAAAGAAAATTATTCTTAAAGGTTGTCTTATAAACTTTTACAGGGGATAGTAAGTAATAAAAACAAAGCCTACGGCGCGCCGTAGGCTTTTTCGTTTGGCATTTTAACGCGGCGAATTGCGTATAATGGGTATGATGAGTATGTTTTTCGACGATTTAAGAAGTTCTTTTTTTAACGATTCGGTCGGCGACTTTTCGGCGGTCGTAAGCGAACGTGCGGCGTATATCACGGGCGTGCGCGGGGTGAAGAGTTTTTCGGCGGGCGAGGTCGAAGTTTACGTAAAAAAAGGAACGGTCAGCGTAAAAGGCGAAAAACTGGAAATAAAAAAGATATGTCGGGGGGACGCGGTGATTTGCGGGAAAATAGTATCCGTTTCAAAAATTTAAGACTGTTTTCGGTATACAGGGTGGAAAAAAAGCCGATCCGACCGCTCTTAAATTACCTTGCGTCGAACAAAATAACCGTCTATAACGTTAAAATGATCGACGAAAAAACGGCGGAGTTTTCGGTTAAATTTAAGGACGATAAAAAATTTTTTGCCAAATGCGAAGAATTGTGTTACAATAATATAATAAAAGTAAAAGAAGAAGGGCTGTTTTTACCTTTCTTTAACCTTTTGCGTTTTTTCGGGCTTACTTTGGGCGCGTTCGCTTTCTTTTTTATCGCCCTGTTTTCGGACGGGTTTATTCTTTCCGTCGAGTACTACGGCGACGCGCGGGAACTCGGCGCGGAAGTTTCGGAGTACCTTTCTTCGATCGGAATAAAAAAGTTTTCGCGGTTTTCGTCCTTTTCTTTGGAAGAACTTGAAGACCTGATCGTCGTAAACTCCGACGGCGTGTCCTTTTCGAGCGTAGAAAAGTGCGGAAACACGCTTAAAATAAGATTAGAACCGTCTGAAAGCAAGGCGAAGACGGTTAATAAGAGAAAAGAGATCGTCTCGGACGTGGACGGGGTTATAGAGAGCATAAAAGTTTACAGCGGAACTGCGGTAAAGAACGTGGGGGACGCGGTAAAAACGGGCGAAGTCGTTGTTAAAGGCACGGTAACCATTAAAGATACCGAAGTCGAAACGGAAGCGCTTGCGACCGTAACCGTGATAGCCAGAAAGGAATTCGTCTTTACTTCCGAAAAAGAAGGGGAAACGCAATTTTTCGAGGAACTCGCGAAAGAGAGCGTGGAACAAGAGATAGTTAAAGTTTCAACCGCCGTAAAAGAAGACGGCGGGAAGTACGAATATACCGTAAGTATAGAGTACAGGCACGTTTTATAGATTTAAAAAAGGGATACTATGGAAAAAACATCGCAAAAACTTGAAAAATGGTCGACGAAAAACGTCGTTTTAAACGTCCTTACCTACGTTCTGAACGCCGGTATTCTCGTTTTACTGTTCGCAGGTTGTCTTTACGTAAACCAACTTGCCGGAGTCGCGGACGCGGGGGACGTTTTAGGAAAACCCGCGAAAGTCATCGAGTTTTCGTCGCTCGTGATCGTATTGTCGGTTATCCTTTTCCTCTATCTTTTCTTTGAGGACAGGGATTTTTTAAGGAGAGCGACCAACTCCGAGATGCTCTTTATGATAATGGAACTCGGCGTCGTCTTCTGTTTTTCTTTCGGAGCGGGAGAGCGGTTTTCGATTTTCTTAAAGCCTTTCTCGTTCGTCGCGATATCCGTAATGTTTTTATCAAACAGGAAGACGGCGATTTTCGTGCACATGCTCTTTTGCGTTCTTCTCTCCGTGTTCGACGTCTTTGCCGCATCGTCGTTTTCGATCACCGAAAACGCGGACATGCTTATCGCTTTTTTGATCATGGGGATCACGAGCGGGATAATCGCGACTTTTGTTATGTTCAACGTGTATTCGAGAATAAAACTTTTTTTAATGAGCGTTATCGTATCCGTTCCGAACGTCATCTTTTCTCTCGTGTTTATTGCGGAAGGCGATCTTATTTCGAATATCCAGAACCTTTCCGCCGGCTTTTTATCCGGCCCTCTTTCCGTTGCGATATTTATTATTACCCTACCTTTCTTCGAGTCGATCTTTAAGCGAGTTTCCTGTTTTAAGTTTTCCGAACTCAACGATCATAAATCTAAACTTATTAAAAGACTTATTACCGAAGCGCCGGGAACGTTTAACCACTCGATAATTCTATCTAACATAGCGGAGGCGTGCGCCACAGCGATAGGAGAAGACGCGTTGCTTGCAAAAACCTGCGCTTACTATCACGACGTGGGTAAACTCCGTCATCCGGAGTTCTTTAAGGAAAACCAGGCGGAAGGGACGAACCCGCACGACGATCTTACCCCCGAACTTTCGACGAACATAATAAAATCGCACACAAAGGACGGGTATAACCTCCTTATCAGAAACGGTATTCCGAAAGAGATCGCGGACGTGTGTTTGCAGCACCACGGAACGATGCCGATCCTTTACTTTTACGACAAGGCGAAGAAGTTTACGGACAGCGAAGTGGATATAAAAAAATTCTGCTACGACGGACCGAAACCGCAAACGAGGATCGCCGCGATAATTATGATAGCGGACGGTTGCGAGGCGGCGGTAAGGACGCTTAAAGACAGGTCGAGAGAGAACGTTAAGGCGATGGTGCATAAGATCGTCAACGACAGGATGCAGTTGGGGCAGTTCTCCGAGTGCGAGATAACTTTAAAAGAACTCGACATAATAATTCAGACTGCGATAAACAACCTTACCGGCGTGTACCACAGTCGTATCGAATACCCGAAGATCAATTTAGAAAACATCGATGCAAGCGAAGGATTATAATTATGGGAAAACTTGTTTTAGAGTGCGTTGAAAGAAGACTGCACTTAAAGAAACTTGCAAAGGCTGTGCACACCGCGCTTCTACAAAAAGCGAACATAAAAGCCGAAATCGTCTTTACCGACGCGGAGTCGATGCAGAGTTTAAACCGTTCTACGCGCGGAGTGGACAGCGTTACCGATGTTTTGTCATATCCAAGTTTAGACGGGATACGGGGAGTTTTATTAGATCCCAAAAATTGCCGCACCGAAATGGATGGAAGATATATCTTTATCGGCTCGATCGTGCTTTGCGAAGAGAAAATACGCGAACAGGCAAAGGAGATAGGACACTCCGAAAAGGAAGAGACCGAGTACCTTATCGTACACGGGCTTATGCACCTCTTCGGCTACGATCATATGACCGAAGAAGATAAAACTCTTATGCGTTCCAAAGAAAAACAGGCGCTCCTTATCTATCACAGAAAGGACAGAAAAAAGTCGCAGAACGCGGAAGACGAATACTTAAAAAAAGAGACTGACGTTTCGACGGGCATGTACAGAAAAGAACAGGCGAAGATAAAAAAGGAAAAAGACCAAGCGGCAAAAAGGGAAAAGGCGGAAGCCGAAAAACTTAAAAAAGCCGAAGGGTCCGCCGAAAAGGAAAAGGCGGGAGAAAAATCGGAGACCGCAGCCACCGAAAGTAAAGGGAAAAGCAAGAAATGAAAAGCGGATTTATTACCGTGATAGGCAGGGCGAACGCGGGTAAAAGCACGCTAATAAACGTTTTAGTCGGCGAAAAAGTCGCGATCGTCTCCCCGAAACCGCAGACCACGAGAGACAGGATCGTCGGGATAAAGAACGGCGACGGCTACCAGATGGCGTTCGTGGACACTCCGGGAATATATAAGGCGGAAAACCTTCTTAACTCCGTAATGCAAAAGACGACGGCGGATTCGGTAGAAGACGTGGACGTCCTTTTGTTTTTGATCGACGCGCACGAGGGGTTATCTAACGAAGATAAGTTGCTTGCAAAAAAATACGCGGCGCTCTCCGTTCCCACCGTGATAGTGCTTACTAAAATCGACATAATGCCCGAGTCCTTGCTTTTAAGCGAGATAAAGGAACTGTCAGACCTTTCCGTTCCCGTCGTTCCCGTTTCCGCAAGAAAGGGGAAGAACTTAAAGGAACTTATTAAAGTGGTGGAAAACCTTCTCCCCGAAGGCGAACCGCTCTTCCCCGAAGACGTGATATCCGACAGGTCCGAAAAGTTTATGATCGCGGAGATAATGCGCGAAAAGATCCTGCTTAAATTCGAGAAGGAGATTCCGCATGGCGTTGCGGTTATCGTCAACGAGTTTAAGTTAAGAGAGGACGGCAAAGTTTACGATATAAGTCTCGATATAATCTGCGAAAAGCAGAACCACAAGGCGATTTTGATCGGCAAAGGCGGTAAGGCGATAAAGGAAGTCTCTTCCTTTGCAAGAGAAGATATGGAAAAGTTTTTAGGCAAAAAAGTTTTCCTTACCACCTACGTAAAAGTCGAGTCCGACTGGCGAAACAGCGCAAGACTTATTAAAGAACACGGCTACGGCGAAGAATAAAACTAAAAAAACAAGTCAATAATCCGAGCGTATTTACGCTCGGAAATTTTTTTAAATTTTTTTAAAATTTTTTTAATTTTTTTAAAAAAACTCTTGACAATAAAAATATGGCGGCTATAATATAATTAGCAGTCGGGAAAAGAGAGTGCTAACACTTAAAACAACCGAGTGCTAAAAAATAAAAAGAAAAGGAGATTGTATTATGAAGAACTATTTAAGTAGAAGAAACGATGATTTCGGGTTTAATTTTTTAGACGACGTATTTTCAGACTTTTTTAAGCCTACCGCGTATTACGGCGGAAAAGAGTATATGCCGACCGACGTAAAGGAAACGGAAAACGGGTACGAACTGTCGATAGGGCTTGCGGGCTTTGATAAGTCCGACCTTAATCTTTCCTTGGAAAACGGCTATCTTACCGTTTCCGCGAAAAAAGAAGAAAAGGAAGAGAAAGGTCATCACTATTTAAGAAGGGAAAGGAGCGTCTCCTGTTCGAGAAGTTACTACGTCGGCGAAGGTGTAAAGGAAGAGGACGTTAAGGCAAAGTACGAAAACGGCGTGCTTACCGTCGATATTCCGAAAGAAGAAGAGACAAAGCCGAAAAACACCAACATTGCTATCGAGTAAAAAACAAAGGAAAAAGAACGGCGAAAGCCGTTCTTTTTTTTTGCACCAAACACGAAAAACCCATTAAAACCGTTGACAATAATAGATTCGGCGACTATAATATGTTTAGCAGTTGAAAGGTTAGAGTGCTAAAAGGAAAGGAGATAATAAAATGAAAGAATTTAAAACTGAATCAAAGAGAATATTAGATTTAATGATCAACTCCATTTACACGAACAAGGAGATATTTTTAAGAGAACTCATATCCAACGCGTCGGACGCGATAGATAAGTTAAAGTTTATATCTTTGACAGATTCGACGGTGGACACGAATTTTAGAATAGAGATAACGGCGGAAAAGGACGCGAGAAAACTTATCGTTTCGGACAACGGTATCGGTATGAACGCCGAGGATCTGGAAAAGAACCTCGGTACGATAGCGGAGAGCGGAACGCTTGCCTTTAAGAAGGCGAACGAAACGGACGAACAACTTATCGGGCAGTTCGGCGTCGGGTTTTATTCGGCGTTTATGGTGGCGGAC
>CAMPBJ010000056.1 GCA_946637575.1 uncultured Clostridia bacterium
TTTAAATCGATAAAGGCGGCGTATAAGACGGACAGGGTGAATATCGGTATGGACGAAGCGCACCTCGTCGGGCTCGGCAAGTATCTCGATAAATACGGCTACGAAAACCGCACGCAACTTCTTTTAAGGCACTTAAACAAAGTGTGCGATTTGGCGGCAAAATACGGCTTAAAGCCCGAAATGTGGAGCGATATGTTCTTTCGCCTGGCTACCGGCGGGCAGTACTACGCCGAAATCGACGACTCAAAGGTGGAAGAAATAAAAAAACTTATCCCGAAAGGACTTAAACTTATCTACTGGGATTACTACGGCGTTACCGAAGACAAGTACAAGATGATGCTCTCTAATCACAAAAAACTGACGGACAACATCGTGTTCGCGGGCGGCGCTTGGGCGTGGTCGGGGCACGTTCCGCATAACAACTTTACAATGAGAACTATAAAAGCGTCTATGCCGCAGATTCTAAAATACGGCGTGAAGGACTATTCTTTAACCGTTTGGGGGGACGACGGAAAGGAGTGTTCTTACTTTACGGTGCTTCCGTCCCTTCTGTTCGCGTCCGAATACGCGAAGGGTAATAAGGATATAAAGAGTATCAAGGCGAAGTTTAAGGAGATAGTCGGCGTTTCCTTCGACGATTTTCTGAAACTCGATATAGATTTAATCTTCGGCGATAGAAAGTCTATGGCGAACCTGGAGAACCCGTCGAAGATCGCGTTATATAACGACGCGTTTTTGGGAACTTACGAAAACAGGACGATAGAAGGCGGCGCGGAAAAGTACAGGCAGTTCGCAAGGTCGATTAAAAACGCAGAAAAGCGGGCGGGCGAGTTCGCGTATATTTTCAGAAAATACACCGCGCTCTGTAAGGTGCTTTCGATAAAGTACGATTTAAGTATCAGAACGGAAAAGGCGTATAAGGAAAAGGACAAAGAAAAACTTGAAAAGATACTCAAAGACTTTAAAAAGATGCTTAAAGAGTTAAACGTATTCTACAAGGCGTTTAAGGAAGAGTGGGATACGGAGTGTAAGCCGTTCGGTTTCGAGATTCAGGATATAAGAGTCGGCGGGCTTATAAAACGCACCGAGCACCAGATAGAAACGCTCAAAGATTACTTGGCGGGCAAAAGGGATAAAATAGAAGAATTAGAGGTCGAAAGGAAAGCGGAAGAGGTTAAAAGACCGTGGGCGTTTAACATCTGGGCGTACATCGCAAGTCCGTCCGTCATGTCGCATTGCATGATAGTACCGCTGTTATAAACTATAAAAGGCAATTTACTCTCGGAAAAAGGGGCGAACAATGGCAAAGAACACATACAAGGCGGAAGACATAAAGATTTTAGAGGGGCTTGACGCGGTGAGAATGCGTCCCGGTATGTATATCGGCACGACTTCCGTTCGCGGTCTTCACCACATACTTTGGGAAATCGTAGACAACGCCGTGGACGAAACGTCCAACGGCTACGGCAACAGGATCGAAGTTAAACTCTATAAAGACGGCAGCGCGTCCGTAGAGGACAACGGCAGGGGTATTCCTACGGATATCCATAAAAAAGCCGGCGTATCCGGAGTTCAGGTAGTCTTTACCCAACTTCACGCGGGCGGTAAGTTCGGTCAGGATAACTACAATTTTTCGGGCGGACTTCACGGAGTCGGCGCGTCGGTAACGAACGCGCTATCCGAGTGGCTTAAAGTCGAAGTCTATCACGGCACGATCTTTAAAATGGAGTTTAGAAGCGTAAAGGACGAAAAGACGGGCAAGATAAAGTCCGGCGTTCCCGTCGCGCCCCTTCTTGATACCAAAGTGAAGACAAAAAAGACCGGCACTTTCGTCCGCTTTAAGCCGGACGCGACCGTTTTCGAGACGGTGGAGTTCAACGCCGAAACCATATTAAAACGCCTCAAAGAACTTGCGTACTTAAACAAGGGGCTTGAAATATCCTTTATCGACGAGCGCGCGGACTTTCATAGGGTGTATAAGTTCGACGGCGGACTTACGGACTTTGTAAAGCATTTAAACGACGGCAAATCGGTTCTTTATCCCGAACCGCTGTACGCAAAAGCCGAAAAGGACGGAATACTTGTCGAGTTCGCGATCCAGCATACCGACGCGTACGTGGACAGCATTTATTCTTACGTCAACAATATTCCGACGTTAGAGGGCGGTATGCATGAAACGGGTTTCAGGTCGGGGCTTACCAAAGTGTTCAACGACTTTGCAAGAGAAAGGAATATTTTAAAAGACAAGGACGATAACCTTATAGGCGACGACTTTAAGGAAGGGCTTACCGCTCTTTTATCGGTCAAGATGCATAACGTCCAGTTCGAGGGGCAGACCAAGACCAAACTCGGCAACCCCGAGGCGCGCCCGGCGGTAGAGTCCATCACGATAAACGCGCTCTCGGACTTAATGAAAAACAAAAAACTCGTCAAAGTTTTCGACACGATAATAGATAAAGCGATGGGCGCGGCGAAAGTAAGGCTTGCGGCGAAGAAGGCAAAGGAGATCGCAAGGGCGTCTAAGAGCATCGAAGCGCAAAACCTTGTCGGAAAACTTGCCTCCTGTTCGGGCAGAAAACCCGAGCAGAACGAACTTTTCATCGTCGAGGGCGACTCCGCGGGCGGTAACGCGAAACAGGCGAGAAAACGTCAGTTTCAGGCGATATTGCCTTTAAGGGGCAAACCGCTCAACGTCGAGAAGAAGAGATTAGAGCAGATTCTTTTAAACGAAGAGATAAGAACGATAATATCCGCGCTCGGCACGGGAATAGACAAAGAGTTCAATATAGACGACTTAAAGTATCACAAGATAATAATACTTTCGGACGCGGACGTAGACGGAAGTCATATAAGGATACTTTTGCTGACTTTCTTTTATAGGTATATGAAACCGCTCATCGAAAGGGGGCACGTGTATATCGGTATGCCGCCCTTGTATCGCGCGACGAAGAACAAGACCGTAAAATACCTTTATACGGATAAGGAACTTCAGGACTATATAAAAGAAGTCGGCAAGTGCGAGATACAGCGGTACAAAGGACTCGGCGAAATGGACGCGGAACAACTTTGGGACACCACGATGGACCCGGAAAAGCGCAATTTGGTACGCGTTACGCTCGACGAAGAGTTCGGCGACGGGGAGTCGAGCAGGCTGATATCCGTTTTAATGGGGGACGAGGTCGCGGCAAGAAAGGAGTACATTTTCAAACACTCCGACTTCGACAGGGTGGACAAGTTCTCCAAAATGAAACGCAATTAGGGTAAGGGGGTGTAAAATGGACGAAAACAAAGGATTGATTTTAACTTCCTTAGACGACGTGTTCAAAACGTCGATGATAGCGTACGCGGAAGACGTTATATTAGACCGCGCTCTTCCGAGAGTGGAAGACGGACTTAAACCCGTTCAGAGAAGAATACTGTTCGATATGTACGAACAGGGGCTTACGCCGGACAAACCGCATAAAAAATGCGCGAAGATCGTCGGCGACGTTTTAGGTAAGTTCCACCCGCACGGCGACTCTTCGGTGTACGGCGCGCTCGTGCACATGGCGCAGAACTTCAATATGCGCGAAACTTTGGTGGACGGGCACGGAAACTTCGGCACGATCGACGGCGACGGGGCGGCGGCTTACAGGTACACCGAGGCAAGACTTACCCCGCTTTCTTTGGAACTTTTGCGCGATATAGAAAAAGATACGGTCAATTTCAGACTAAACTTCGACGACACCACTATGGAACCGGACACTCTGCCCGGAAGATTTCCGAACCTTTTAGTCAACGGCGCGATGGGTATCGCGGTAGGTCTTGCGACGAATATTCCGACGCATAACCTTTCCGAAGTGATAAACGGTACGGTGGCGTACATCGAAAACCCGAAGATCGCGCTTAAAGACGTGATGAAGTATATCCCCGGTCCGGATTTCCCGACCGGCGCGTACATAGTCGCGGGCGAAGGCTTAAAGGAAGCGTACGAAACGGGTAAGGGTAAAATAAAGATCCGCGCGAGAATAGGCGTGGAAAAGGACGGGGAAAAGGAGAGCCTTATTATTTCAGAACTCCCGTACTCCGTAAATAAAGCGAACCTTTTAAAGAGAATCGCGGACTTAAAGGAAGAAAAGAAAGATATTTTAGGCGGAATAGCCGACGTGGTGGACGAGTCGGACAGAAACGGTATGCGCGCCGTGATAAAGTTAAAGAAAGGCGCTGACGCGGACGCAATACAAAAATATCTTTTAAAGAACACGGATTTAGAGACGTCGTTCGGCATAAACATGGTCGCGATAGCGCACGGAAAACCCTGCCAAATGGGGCTTTTGGAGATCATATCGTACTACGTAAACTACCAAAGGGAAGTTGTGTATCGCCGTTCGGTGTTCGATTTGGAGCGAGCGAAAGAGCGCGCGCATATTTTAGAAGGTCTTATCATAGCCGTTAAAAATATCGACGAAGTAATTAAAATCATCAAGGGCGCGGAAAACACGCCGGACGCAAAACAGAAACTGCGCGACAGGTTTTCGCTCTCCGAACAGCAAGCCGTATCGATCCTCGACTTAAGGCTTGCAAGACTTACAAAACTTGAGATCTATAAACTCGAAGAAGAGTTAAAAGAATTAAAGGCACTCATAAAAGAACTCACCGAGATAATAGGCAGCAAAGCAAAACAGATGGAGATAGTGAAAAAAGAACTCATCGCCATAAAGAAAAAGTACGGAACGGAAAGGCGTAGCCGCATAATCGAAGGCGGAGACGAAGTTTCGGCGTCCGATATCGACGCGCAGTTTACGGATAACGAAGACTATATCGTAGCGTACACCGGCGCGGACACGGTAAAGAAGATGACCGAACGTCATTACCTTGGGTGCGATAAAAAGGTAAAAGAAAACTCTTCGCTGTCCGAGTTTATAGAATTCAAAGTAAGGGCGAAGGGGAAAGATCTTCTGCTTGCGTTCACGAATACGGGGAACTGCCACAGGATAGATTTAGCGAACGTTCCCGAGTCGAGATTTAGGGAAAAGGGCATAAAGTTTACGGACTTTGCGCCGAACGCGCTTCGTAACGAAAAACCCGTTTCGTTTATCGCGATAGACAGGGAAAAAACGGACGGGGCGTTGCTTTTCTACACAAAAGACGGACTTATTAAAAAGACTGATATTTCCGAATACGTGGTCGCAAAGGACACATATCAGGCGATAAAATTAAAGGACGGGGACGAACTTATAGGCGTCGAACGCGACATCGACAATACGACCGTTTGCTTTATAACAGAGCAAGGCATGGTCTTAAAAGCCGAAAAGGACGATATTCCGACGCAAGGCAGAGTCGCGGGTGGAGTAAAGGGATTAAACTTAAATAAGGGAGATAAGATCCTTACCGTTTCGCAGGTGGACGACGAAGGAGAGATCGTCGTGATAACGGACGGCGGGAACTATAAACGCGTTATATCCGCGCTTATCGAACACTCGCAGAGAAACAGAAAGGGCGTTAAGATAACCACGCTATCGAAAGGCGGAAAGGTCGTTTATTCCGCGTACGTAACTGACGCTTTCGATATCGCGGTGATCGACAACTTCGGAGTTGCGTTTAAGGTGAACACCGAGGACATAGCGATCGACGAGAGAACGAACAAGGGAAAAACCTTAAAGGACGAGAATAAAAAGCGTAAACCCGAAAAGGCGTTTAAGGTCGATTAAACGACTTTACATATAAAGCACGCGAAAACGACAGAGAAAAAACTTGCGACAAGGGATATGGCGATAGGGGTAAAAAGGTTTTTACGTTTCGAGTTTGCAAAATAGACGGCGGACACGTAGAACACCGTTTCCGACGAACCGTAGATAGCGGACGCGCAACGGGCGATATACCCGTCCGCACCAAAAGTCGCGTAGATCTCGGAGAGAGTGCCGAGCGCACCGCTCCCCGAAAAAGGCTTTATCAAAACGAGTTTACACACTTCGGACGGAATACCGAAAAACGAGAACACGGGTGTTAAAATCCGCGTTAAAAAGTCCGAAATGCCGCTTACTTCCAAAACGCTCGACAGTATAAAGATACAGAGAAGGTTAGGGAAAATCGACAGCACGAAAGGGACTGCGTTTTTCGCACCTTTAACGAAAGAGTCGTAGGGCTTGCCCTTCTTTAAAAGGGCGAACAGGAACACGAATAAGATGAATACGGGTATTAAATAAGCGCTCATTTTTTAACGAATATCTTTACCAAAAGCACGCCGATTAGAGTGGACACCGCGGTGGATAAAACGGTCGGCAAAATTATGTCGAAAGGAGTTGCCGCTCCGAACGATATTCGGAGCGCTAAAACGGACGTGGGGATCAGTTGTATGCTCGTCGCGTTTATCACGAAAAACATCGTTATCTGATACCCCGTGTCCTTAAACTTTTCGAGTTCGTCTATCGTTTTAATGCCGAAAGGCGTAGTCGCTCCGCTTAATCCCAAAATGTTTGCGGAGATATTTATGGAAGCGTACTCTTCGGCTTTTTCTGGGAGTTTCCCGAAGAGAAATCTGTTTACGGGTTTAAGAAGTCTGGCGAACTTTTTATCAAGCCCCGTGTCCTCTAAAACGCCGAATATCCCGAGCCATACCGCGTAGGACGCGATGAGTTTAACGGATAGCGAAAAGGCGTTCTCCGCCCCGCTTATAAAGGACGGAAGCACGGTAGAAGGATCTACAAATAAAAGTACGATAAGAGATAGGGTGATAAGCACCCCGAAAATCGCGTTCATGTTTTACCTTATGAGCGATTTTCCTTGATTATGTAAATAAAGAGTGTTAAAATACAGTAGGGCAAAGCC
>CAMPBJ010000057.1 GCA_946637575.1 uncultured Clostridia bacterium
TTAGTGATAAAATAACGCTGTAAGTTTAAAGAAGAGGAGAAGAGATGAGTTATTTAAAAAAGGACTTCCTTTTGGAGAATAAGCAGGCTGTAAAACTTTACGAAGACTACGCGAAGAAAATGCCGATTTTCGACTACCATTGTCACCTTCCGGAAAAGCAGATTTTAGAGAACAAGCCGTTTTCGGACTTGTTCGAGATCTGGCTTGCGGGCGATCATTATAAGTGGCGCTTAATGCGTAACTTCGGGATAAACGAAGAGTATATCACGGGAAACGCGTCGCACAAGGAAAAGTTTCTTGCATACTGCAAAACTTTGGGCACGGCGTTCGGCAATCCCTTATATCACTGGTCGCAAGTCGAACTTGCGGAGTTTTTCAACTGCGAGATCGAGATAAACGAAGAGAACGCGGAGACGATCTGGGACTGGTGCAACGAGTACATAAAATTAAATAAAGTTACCCCCCAAAGTCTTATCGAAAAGTCAAACGTAACGCATATCTTTACGACGAACGAAGTGTTCGACGATCTGGATACTTTTAAAAAAATCGCCGAAAAAGACTACAAATTCAAAGTTATCCCCGCTTTCCGCGGAGATAAGGTCATGAATATCGAGGCGGAAAAGTACAACGACTTTATCGCGCTTTTAGAGAACGTTACCTTTAAAATAGAAACGCTCTCCGATCTGGAAAAGGCGCTGCGCGAAAGACTTAACGAGTTTATGAAGGTCGGAACGACCGCGGCGGATATTTCGGTCGAACGCGTGTACCCCGTTCCCGAAAGGGAAGAGGCGGAGAAAGTCTTTATAAAGAGAAGAAAAGGGGATAGCGTAACTATTGCGGAGAGCGAGATCTTTAAGGGCTACTTAACTTACTTCCTTATGTCGCTTTACGGCGAAAAGAAGATCGCGTGCGAACTCCACGTCGGCGCGATGAGAAACAACAACACCGTTATGCTTAAAAAATTAGGGCTTGACACGGGCTTCGATTCTATATCCGACGAGAACAGCATTAAAACGATGTCAAGACTTTTCGACAAGTTAAACGATAACGGGTTGCTCCCGAAGACCATCGTGTTTAACCTAAATCCCAAAATGAACACGGAGATCATGTCGCTTATCGGCAGTTTCCAGAGCGACGAGGCTAAGGGTAAGATGCAATACGGTCCGGCGTGGTGGTTTTTAGACAACAAAGTCGGTATGGAAAAGCACTTGGAAGACCTTACGGCAACCGGGCATATCGCGACGTTTGTCGGAATGCTTACCGACAGTCGTTCGTTTTTATCCTACCCCCGCCACCACTATTTCAGACGTATTCTCTGCAACTACTTAGGCAAACTTATGGAAAACGGCGAGATAACGCAGGATATAAAGACCGTAGGAAAGGTTGTGGAAGATATATCTTACAACAATTCGATCAAATATTTAGGAGTAAAATAAAATGGATAAAGTAATTCCCGTTGTAGTCATAAAGGACTTAAAAGACACCGAACCTATGCTTAAAGGTTTAATAGACGGCGGAATAAACTGCGCGGAGATCACCTTCCGCACCGCTTGCGCGGAAGACGCGATACGTTTAGCGGTCGAAAAGTTCCCCGAAATGAACGTGGGCGCGGGTACGGTCATCAACCGCGAACAGGCGGAACGCGCGGTAAAAGTCGGCGCGAAGTTTATCGTTTCTCCGGGACTTTCCGAAGAAGTCGCGCTCTTTTGTAAGGAAAAGGGCGTTCCTTACTTCCCCGGTTGCGTAACGCCTACCGAGATCATGAAGGCGATATCGCTCGGCATCACGATCGTAAAGTTCTTCCCCGCGAACGTCTACGGCGGACTTAAAGCCTTAAAGGCGCTCTCCGGTCCTTTCCCGCAGATAAAGTTTATCCCGACGGGCGGAGTGGATCTTACCAACTTAAAAGAGTTTTTGGAATTCGATAAAATTTACGCCGTCGGCGGAAGTTTTATGATGAAAGGCGACATCGTCGCCAACTGCAAGGCGATCGCCGAAATAGTAAGAGAATAGAAAAATGGTCGCGGCAGACATATTCGAAATTGCGATGATACTTTTGTTCGGTATCTCGTGGCCGTTCAATATCGCTTCGGCGATTAAAGCAAGAACGGCGAAAGGCACGAGCATCGTGTTCACTCTTTGCGTTTTAACAGGCTACGTTGCCGGGATAACGAGCAAACTTATTATGTGGGCGACCTACGGCAAGGAATATTGGACGCTTACGAAGATCGTCGCGGTCATCTTCTACGTGATAAACCTTTCGATGCTCGTCGTCGCGATAGTCGTGTATTTCAGAAACAAAAAATTAGATAAACAAAATCTTCAGAAAGGAGAATAAAATGAAAGTCATTACTTTTGGCGAGATAATGTTAAGGCTTGCTCCCGAGAACTATTTAAGGTTCGTTCAGAGCGAAAAGTACGAGGCGACCTTCGGCGGCGCGGAAGCGAACGTCGCGGTGTCTCTTGCAAACTACGGCGTAAACGCCGCGTTCGTTACTAAACTTCCCGAACACGAGATAGGGCAGTCCGCGGTGAACTCTTTAAGAAAGTTCGGCGTTGACACTTCGCTAATCGTCCGCGGGGGAAAGAGAGTCGGTATCTATTACTGCGAAAAAGGCGCGAGCCAAAGACCGTCCAAAGTAATTTACGACAGGGCGGGAAGTTCGATCGCCGAGGCGAAGTCTTCCGACTTTAACTGGGCGAAGATCTTTAAGGGCGCGGACTGGTTCCATTTTACCGGCATAACCCCGGCACTTTCGGACTCGATGGCAAAGATCACGCTTAAAGCGGTTACCGAGGCGAAAAAGCGCGGTATTACCGTTTCGTGCGATTTAAATTTCAGAAAGAAACTTTGGTCGAAAGAAAAAGCGGGCGAAGTTATGGGCGAGATCTGTAAGTACGTCGACTACTGCATCGCGAACGAAGAGGACGCGAAAGACGTTTTCGGTATCGAGGCTGAAAACACCGACATAAACACGGGCAAGTTAAATGCGGACGGGTATATTTCCGTCGCAAAAAAACTTACGGAAAAGTTCGGTTTTAAGGGCGTTGCGATCACTTTAAGAGAAAGCCTTTCGGCGTTCGACAACAACTGGTCGGCGATGCTTTATACAGACGGAAAAGCGTATTTTTCCAAAAAATACGCGATACATATTATCGACAGAGTGGGCGGAGGGGACTCCTTCGGCGGCGGACTTATATATTCTCTTCGCGAAGGTTACGATCCGCAAAAGGCGATCGAGTTCGCTGTCGCGGCAAGTTGCTTAAAGCACTCTATCGAGGGGGACTTCAACCTCGTTTCTAAAGCGGAAGTCGAAACGCTTGCGAACGGCAACGCGTCCGGCAGAGTTTTAAGATAGCGGCATTATGAAGATAAAGGAAAGCAGGGGCAAAAGCTTTGCGGTAATTTTCTTCGTTTACCTTCTTGCGTCGGGCGTCGGCGTAACCGTCTGTCATTTTTTGCCGACTGATCTGCTTTTAAGCGTTTTTATAGCGGACGTCGTCGCAACGGTTTTTGTCTTTCTTTTCAGCATTATATTCGGCAACGCTTCCGTTTACGATCCGTACTGGAGCGTTCAACCTATCGTTATTCTAACGGTCTTAACCGCCGCGAGAGGGACTAACCTTTCGGGCGCGCTTCTTCTTGTCGCCGTCTGTATCTGGGGCGTAAGGCTTACGGCAAACTGGGCGTACACTTTCCGGGGGCTAATGCATGAAGACTGGCGCTACGTTATGTTAAAAGAGAAGACGGGTGTGTTTTATCCGGCGGTAAATCTTTTGGGAATACACCTTTTCCCGACGCTTATCGTGTACTTATGCACGCTTCCCGCGATCGAAGTTATCGTCGCCCGTCCGGATTTTAACGCGCTTTCCTTAATTTTCTTTGTATTATCGTTATTTTCGGTAGTTTTGCAGGGCGTTGCGGATTTAGAGATGCACGCTTACAGAAAGGAAAAGAAAGAGCCGTTTATAAGGACCGGACTTTGGAAGTATTCGAGACACCCGAATTATCTCGGCGAAATACTCTTTTGGTGGGGCGTAGGGCTGTATTCGCTCGTTCTGATTCCGTCAAAATGGTATTTTATTCTCGGCGGACTTGCGGTAACGGTTATGTTTTTTGCCGTATCCATACCTATGGCGGATAAAAGGCAAAGCCTTAAAGAAGGCTTTGCGGATTACAAAAAAGAGACGTTCGCGCTCCTTCCCGTCAAAAAACCGACCGGAAAGTGAGTATTGTTTTTAAAAAAGCAGGCAGGTAAAATATGAATAATTTTATTTACGATATCCCGACCAAAGTTTACTTCGGGAAAGGTATGATAGAGGGAAACCTCGGAAACGAACTTAAAAAATACGGAAAGAACGTGCTGCTAACCTACGGCGGCGGCTCGATAAAGAAGAGCGGACTTTACGACAGGGTTAAATCCGAGATCGAGAGCGCGGGGTTAAAGATGTTCGAACTTTCGGGCATAGAACCGAATCCGCGTATCGAATCCGTAAGAGCGGGCGTTAAGATCTGCAAGGAAGAGCATATCGACGTCGTGCTTGCGGTGGGCGGCGGTTCTACTTTGGACTGTTCCAAGTGGATATGCGCGGGCGCAAAAGTTGACTTCGATCCGTGGGACTTCTTTTCGGAAAAGTGGGCGGATCTAAACGGCGCGTTACCCCTTATCACCGTATTGACGTTATCCGCGACGGGTTCTGAAATGGACGCGGGCGGCGTTATCACGAACCTTTCCACGAACGAAAAGCAGGGAAGGATACACCACGACCTTTATCCCAAAGTTTCGTTTTTAGATCCGACTATCACGTATTCGGTCGGAAAGTTCCAGACCGCCGCGGGATCTGCGGACATTTTTAATCATATTATCGAAACGTACTTTACGCGTGAAGACGGTATGTATATGCTCGACGCTTTTATGGAAGGACTTATGCGGACGGTCGTAAAATACGCCCCCGTCGCCATAAAAGAGCCTGAAAACTACGAGGCGCGCGCAAATCTTATGTGGACGTCTTCCTGGGCGATCAACGGCTTTATCGGTATGGATAAGAGAAAGGCGTGGAGTTGCCATCCGTTAGAACACGAACTTTCGGCGTTTTACGATATCACGCACGGCTTGGGGCTTGCCATCATAACGCCGAGATGGTTGCGTTACTGCTTAAATAAGGATACGCTCTACAAATACGTTACGTACGGCGTAAACGTGTTCGGGATAGATCCGAGCCTTCCGCCCGAAAGAATAGCCGATCTTGCGATCGAAAAGACTTCGGAGTTTTTGACGAAGACTTTAGGTCTTCCTGGCAGCCTTTCCGAAATAGGTATCGGGGAAGAGAACTTTAAGATCATGGCAAAGAAAGCGTGCGAAGGAGACGTGATCGACGGATTCGTTCCGCTCCGCGCGGATGATATTGTAAAAATCTATAAAATGTGCGAATAAAATAAAGGACAAGAATATGGAAACAAAAAAATTAGTAGTGTTAGGTTTTGGAGCAAGGGGTAAGATCTACGCAGGGTTTGCGGAAAAATATCCCGAAAAATTCAACCTCGTTGCCGTTATCGAAAATGACAAAGTTCGGCTCGATGACGCAAAAAAATTGCACCCCGGCGCGAAACTTTTCAGCGACTACCACGATTTTCTGGCAGCGAATATAAAGGCGGACGTTGTCGCGATATGCACGCAGGATAAAGACCACAAAGAACACGCGATCAGCATGATGGCGGCAGGTTACGACCTGTTGCTTGAAAAACCTATCGCAAACAACAAAAAAGACTGTATCGCGATATATAAAGCGAGCCAAAAATATGCAAGAAAGGTGATCGTCTGCCACGTACTGCGTTATTCGCGTTTTTATTCCAAAATAAAGGAACTTATAGACAGCGGTGCGCTCGGCGAAGTGGTAACTATCCACGCGAGCGAAAACGTGGGCTACTTCCATCAGGCGCACAGTTTCGTCCGCGGACCGTGGAGAAACAAGGAACAGTCCAGCCCCATGATACTTGCCAAATGCTGTCACGATATGGACATTATCCGCTATTTAATGGGCGAGCCGTGCGTTTCGGTCAACTCTTACGGCGATCTTTTGTTCTTTAACCGCGAACACGCGCCGAAAGATTCCGCAGAGTACTGCTCGGAGTGTAAAGTAAAGGACTGCGTGTACAGGGCGCAGGACGTTTATCTTTCGCTTGTCGGTTCGGGCGACGGATTTTTAAATTATTTCCTTAACGGGAAAGAACCGACGGAAGAGAATATATTATCGAACCTTAAAAGATCGCAGTACGACAGGTGCGTGTTTAAGTGCGACAACGACGTCGTGGATCACGAAGTAACGATAATGAATTTTAGGGGAAACAAGACCGCCTGCCACACGATGACGGCGTTTTCACGCTCGATCTACCGCGACATAAAGGTTTTCGGAACGAAGGCTGAACTTACAGGCATTATGGAAAACAATAAGATCACGGTGAATTATTTCGGCGGGAAATCGGAAGAGATCCAACTCGACGTCAGCGGCGCCGACGTCGGAATGCACAACGGCTCGGACTTCTTTATGATGAACGCATTATATAAAGATCTGAACGGCGAAAGGGCAAAAGGGATCACGTATTTAGACGTTTCGATCGAAAGCCACCTTATGAGTTTTGCGGCGGAAGAGTCGAGACTACATAACGGCAAGAC
>CAMPBJ010000058.1 GCA_946637575.1 uncultured Clostridia bacterium
AAGCGCGGATGAAAGTCCCCAGAAAACCTTGACGATTCTGAGCGTCGCTTGTGAAACAGGCTCTGAAAGGTCTCCGCCTTGCGGCGAAACCGCGCCGATCGCGGTAACCGATCCGGTCTTATCCTCCGAACCCAAAACCTTAACGATACCCGCCCTTTCGTAGAACTCAGCAAGTCGTGAGGCAAGGTACGCGGGATACCCCTCTTCGCCGGGCATCTCCTCGAGTCGTCCGCTCATCTCACGGAGTGCTTCCGCCCAACGCGAAGTAGAGTCCGCCATGATTGCGACGGAGTAGCCCATATCCCTGAAATACTCCGCAATAGTAATACCTGTATAAATAGACGCTTCACGCGCGGCAACCGGCATGTCAGAGGTATTTGCGATAAGCACGGTCCTCTTCATAAGCGGTTCGCCGGACTTCGGGTCTTTAAGTTCTGGGAATTCGTTTAATACGTCGGTCATCTCGTTACCGCGCTCCCCGCAACCGATATATACGATTATGTCGGCGTCCGCCCACTTTGCAAGTTGGTGCTGAACGACCGTTTTCCCGCTTCCGAAAGGACCGGGAACGGCGGCGACACCGCCTTTTGCTATCGGGAAGAGCGTGTCTATAACTCTCTGTCCCGTTACCATAGGCATAAACGGGTTTAATTTGTTTTTATAAGGTCTTCCACGACGAACGGGCCATTTTTGGAGCATGCAGATATCTTTCGTTCCGTCTGCGGTCTTGATTTTTGCAACCGTTTCGGTGATATTATATTCCCCGTTTTCTATCGAAACGATCTCGCCCTCTAAACCGAAGGGGACCATTATTTTATGCGAAACGATCGAAGTTTCCTGAACCGTACCGATAACGTCGCCCGAAACGACCTTGTCGCCCGCTTTCTTTGTCGGGACGAATTCCCACTTCTTCTCGTGGTCAAGGTTGTTTACCGAAATACCGCGACTTATCCTGTCGCCGTACTTTTCATACATTTTAGTCAGCGGTCTTTCGATCCCGTCAAAGATGCTTTCGATAAGCCCGGGGGCAAGTTCTACGGATAAGGGCGCGTTTGTAGACTCAACGCTTTCGCCCACGCCTAATCCGCTCGTCTCTTCGTAAACCTGAATAGACGCCTTATCTCCGCGGAGTTCGATTATCTCCCCTACGAGTTTTTTGTCGCTGACCTTTACAACGTCGTACATTTTACTGTCCGCCATGTTTTCGGCAACGATAAGCGGTCCTGAAACCTTAATGATTTTCCCTTGCATAATATACACCTTTATTTCTTTTCATCGATAAATATATCCACGCCCAACGCCTTGTCCATTGCGCGCTTGATGCCTTCCATACCGTAACCGTTTCCGTCCTTCTTGTAGGGAATCGGCAAAATAATCGGATACGGTTCGGCAAGGTATCTTTTTATCACCTCGTCGAGTTTTTCGGCGATATCTTCGGTGATAAAAATTATTTTATATTCTTTTGCAAGCGTTTTGATCAGTTCTTCTGCCTTTTTTATGTCGGTAACGGAAAAAGCGTCCACCCCGACGGCTCTGAACGCAAGAACGCTGTCGCCGTTACCGACGATAGCCATTTTACCCTGCATAAGAAACCCTTAATCTCCTTTTAATGTTTTCGGCGGAAACGCCGTTAGATAAACAAACGAGTATAAGCCTTACGTTAAGTATCTCCGCAAGTTTATAGTAAACGTAGAGAAGATACGGCGCGATCCCTTCAAACATATATTTATATTTTGAAAGGAATACGAGCGAAAAATCGTCCGCTTTTTTCTCGAACTCAGTCAGCGGTTTTCCTTTCTCCGCGTCGTCAACTGCGGAAAAAATATACTCTTTTAACGATGAGGTCGAAAACCTTTCCCTTATCGCGTCGAACGAATCTTCGGATAAGTGTTTCAAGTCGTCGTCGGATAACGTTCCGCCCTCTATAAAGTAATCTTTAAAAAGTGAATAATTTCTGCCCCTTAACGCCACCGTAACGTTCGCCGTATCCGCTTTTACTCTGAAAAGTTCTTTAAGCGTTTTTTCTTTTTTTGAAAGAGCGCGCATCTCCTTAAACTTTGCGCGTTCAAAGATCGCGTTGATCTTTAACCCGTCGTAATTGCCGGAAACAAACGCCTCGTCGCACAAAATAAGCGCTTCGCCGAGAGTTTTGGGGAACGATCCGTAATCGTCCGCCATTATCTTTTCGCGTAAAAACTCCGCGGTATAAGTGCCGTTCGGCGAAAGCATAGGCGCGGAATCGATTTTCAAGTGTTTTTCCTTTATAATCGCTTCCGCGTTACTATAATCGCTGTCTAAAAGCAAATATTTAATTACGTTGTCTTTCGGGCAGGTTTCCTTTATAAAGGCATATAAAGACTCCGTTTCGTTTTTAAGTAAACTCTCGAAATCGCCGGGATCTTCGGGCTGCGCGCCACCGAATCCCACTTCCGAAAGGATCTTCAAGGCGTCAAAAACCGAGCCGGACTCCGCCATACGGTTAAGTCTGCTTTCACCTAAAAGATTCGATTCCTTTGCCTTTGCCCGAGCGCAAGCGTAAATAATATTGCTCATATTTCACCTAAAAAAGCGAGTCGACCGCAAGCGAAGTAAGTTCTTCCTTTTTGCCGTCGATAACCGCCTTAAACGAAAGATCCTTATCGCTCTTACGTCCCGATAAAGTAACTCCGCCGATAAAGTCCCCTTTTTTTTCGGAAACTTTAAGGTTTTTAGCCTTAAACTTTGAAACGTCGATATCCTTAACGTCTAAAACCTCGTCCTTTGATAAAACGATCTCGTCTCCGTCTTCCGCGTTCTCGTCGATAAGACTTTCTACGAGTTTAAGGTACGAAGCCTTATCGATTTTGCAAAGTTTTTCGTACGCTAAAACAAAAGCGTCGTCTAAAACAGACCTTTTTGCTTTAAGGAGCGTCTTCTTAACGTCAAGTTCCGCGTTAAGTTTTTTGCCCGCCTTTATTCCTTCAATTTCTCTCGATAAGATCTCGTTTTGCGCGTTCGTGTAATCTTCCGCCCATTTTTTTGCGGAGTCGAGCCTTCTTTCGCACTCTCTTTTCGATTCGTTCTCTATGGTCGAGACTTTCTCGCGCGCGTCGTTTAAGATCTTGTCAAGTATCGCTTTCTGACCTTCCATGTTCTTTAAGCGCCGACGCCTAATAAGAGAATAGAAACGACGAGACCTAAAATAGCGTAGGTTTCGATCATTGCGGGGAAAAGAATAAGTTTTCCGGAGAGCGATTCGTTTTTAGCGACGGCACAGATACCGCCGACGGCAGTTTTACCCTGCAAAATCCCGGAAACCAAACCGGTGATCGCCAAAGGCATAGCCGCTGCGAAAACGTGCGCGCCCATGATAACGCTTTCAGCCGCCGCGCTCGCATAAGCCATACCGAGGATTCCGAAAACGAAACCGTAAATACCCTGCGTAGCGGGAAGAACGACCAAAATCAACACCTTGCTGAACTTTTTAGGATCTTCCGCAAGAACGCCGGACGCCGCAGACCCGGTGTGATAAAGCCCTATCGCCGAACCGCAACCGCAAAGCCCCGCGCAAATAGCGAGCCCTAAAACAGCCAATGCATAACCACTCATAATAAAAATCTCCTTTTATTATTATCAAATTTAATTTATTCCGATATATAGATGAACTTCGACTGAGAACCGAGGGGCGTAAACTTCTCGCCCTCGCCGGTATAAAACTTCGAGAAATACTCTATATATTGAAGTCTGCTGTCGTGAATATACGCGCCCAAAACGCCCATTGCGATATTGAAAGCGTGACCTATGAATATAACTACCGAACCGAACACGATCCCGATAACTCCGTTCGAAAACAGCCCCGTCCCCATGTCGTTAAACGTTTTCGCGATTATCATGCCCGAAAGCATAAGCCCGAAAAGTCTTGCGTACGAGAGTATATCGCTCATAATACTGATAAGCCCGTAGATAGCGCCGAAACCTTTGGAGAACTTGCCGAATCCCTTTTCGTGTCTTCCTGCCGTCAGCGCCGCGATAACGAGCGAGCCTAACACCATATAAACGCCGGGCATCGTCATTACCGAGAAGAAATTCCTTATCCCCTCGTCCATAGTAAATGAGTCGGTCATAAGATAGTCGATAAGGAACAGGAACGCCGCGAAAACGAATCCGATAAAGAACACAACCCAGACAAGCCCGTCAAGTATTCCGTCTAAAATCTTTTTATGCTTAAAACAATTCAGCGCCTTGACGAAATAACCCACGGCGATCTGCAAAACGCCGAGTCCTAAACACCCGAGCAGAACGAGCATTACGGAATCTTTTCCCCCGTCGACAGGGTCCGGTAAGATCCTGAACGGCAAGAGAGCGACTCCGAAAAAGGAATTGAACAGAAGACCGAAAACGATCGTAAAAACGCCGCCTATCGCAATTATGTTCCAAAGCCTTTTCGTGCCGTTATCCACCTTTATTTTAGACGCAAGGAAAAGACCTATCACGATCATAAGAACGCCGTATCCCACGTCCGCCATAATAACGCCCATAAAGAGCATAAAGAAGAAAAACACGGTGTGGGACGGATCTATCTCCCTGTAATTCGGAACGGAGTACGTGTCCGTTATAAACTCCGTCTGTTTTACGAGTTTATTGTTTTTAGTAAGCGTCGGCACGACTTCGTCGTCAGACGGGTCTGAAACTTCGGTGAAAATCGCATCGGACACTCCTTTTAGCGAACTTAAAACCGCTTCCACGTTGTCTTCCGGAACAAAACCTTCTAAAATAAAAGTCTTTTCCGTCCTTCTGAACGTTTCCCCCGCGGTAAGTTTTTCAAGAGAAAAAGAAAGATAGTCCGCGTAAATTTTAAGCGTTTTGAGCGACTCCCATTTCAGGGCGACCGCTTTTTTTATCGCCTCGTCGTCTTTTTCTAAAAGCTCGATCGCCTTTTCGGCGCAATAGATCTTTGATTTCGCCGTATCCCCGTCGGTAAACGGACATTTGAAAAACCCTTTCTCGTTTAATGATTTAAGAACGGCATCCGCGTTCTCTTTAAACGTTACGACGAACATAACCACTTCCGCGCCGTCGGTAAGGTTTTTGATAACAACGTCTTCGTTTTCACCGTATAAAGCGGATATTTCGTCGTAAGCGTCGCTCTTTATCGTTCCGAAGAAAACAGCCGTCTTCTCCGTGTCTGTAAAATCCGAAAACTTTACGTCAAGCGACTCATAAGGTTTAAGCTGGGAAAGAAGATTTAATTTTTTCGTTTTTTCCGCTTTGTTTGACGAAAGTGCGTCGCTCTGGGAACAGAAGTAATCCGCTAAATCTTCCGCTTTCGCTTTTAAGTTGCCGGCGGAAATAAAGTCGTTAAACGAAACGAAGAAGTTTTTTAAAAACTCCTCGCTCTCTTTGGGATAGTACTCTTTCGACTTCGCGCCCGAAAGAACGTCCGTTATAAAGTCGATAGCGCGAACGACCTTATCGTAACTAACGCTTAACGCGTTCTTTTCTTCGTCGGAAGGCAACAAAAAAGTGTCGGCGATCTCGTGAGGATCCGACAACTGCACCGCTCGCGTTTTCGTAAGCGCGTCAAGAATATTCTGCCTGTCCGATTCTAACGCGACAAGGCTCAACTTCTTCATTCTGACGATAGCCATTTTATTTTATTATCTCTTTAATGATGAGGTCAGCGGTTTTTTCGAGGTTGTTTTTGGCAAGCGCCGTAATTTCTTCCGCCTGTTTTTCTCCGTCCGACGCTATTTTTCCGTATAACTCATCCCCGTCCTTTTCGGCTTTAAGTAAAGCCTCCTTTCTTGCGGTCTTAAAAGAGTCTATCGCGTTTTCCTTAATTTTCTCGCCTTCGGCGTCGGCAAAAAGAACGCTTTTTTTAGCGTTCGCCTGCGCCTCCGAAACGAGAGAGTCCGCCTTTTTTTCGGCCTCTAAAATGGAAGAAATAATTTCGTTCATACCTTTTCTCCGCCAACTATTATTACCCATAATAATTTTCGTTTATAATTTTACCCTAAAAACCTTAAATTGTCAATTAAAATGCCATATAAAAAAGACCGAACGGCATCTCGCTCGGTCTTTTTCGGTGCTTTTTTTTACAAAATCTCTTCAACTGCCTTTTTAACTTCGCTCATATCGAACGTCGGCTCAAATCTTGCGACGACTTTCCCCTCTCTGTCGACTAAAAACTTTGTAAAGTTCCACTTGATATACGCTTTATCCCCGAACTTTTTGTTGTTCATATCCGCAAACTTTTTTAAGAACGCGTTCTTGATCCCTTTGCCGAAACTCTCGAACGGCTTTTCGGTCGATAGATATGAAAAAAGCGGGCTTGCGTTTTCGCCGTTCACGTCGATCTTTGCAAATTGCGGGAACTCGGTTCCGAATTTCATCGTGCAGAAGTTGTGTATCTCGTCGTCGGTCCCCGGCGCTTGGTCGGCAAACTGATTGCACGGAAAGTCCAGGATCTCGAAGCCCCTGTCCTTAAACTCCTTATACATCTCTTCGAGCGGCTTGTAGTGCGGAGTAAATCCGCAACCGGTCGCCGTGTTGACGATAAGAAGTACTTTCCCCTTGTACTCGGAAA
>CAMPBJ010000059.1 GCA_946637575.1 uncultured Clostridia bacterium
TTTTAGTAATTATTTACAATATTCTGTGCAATTTTCTGTATTTTATCTTTTAGATCTTCCGGTGCTAAGACCTTTACGTTGTCCGAAAAAGACATTATTTTTGAAACAAGTCCGTTGTCGTAGGGAAGGGTTGCCGTGGCGATGAACTTTCCGTCTTTTTCCGTAACGTTCTCAACACCTATCCACTCTTCGACATCCGAAAGGCATTTTTTATTTACTTCTAAAACGACCTGCTCCGCCTTTACTTCGTTGTGCCAGAAGTCAAAGTCCGGTAGTTTATCTTTCGGAAGATTTTCCCTTACAAAAGTTTCATCCAAAACGTGGGCAAGTTCGATTCTTCCGGTCTTAAACAGCCTGAACCTTTTTCGGAGTTCGCAGTATGCATAAACGTACCAGATGCCTTGCTTAAACAGAATAAAGTAGGGGCAAATCGTTCTTTCGGTCCTTTCTCCGTTGCGGTCGTGATAGCGTATAAAAAGTTTGTGTTTTTCTTCAATACTTCGACTTATGACCGCCATTTTGCTTTTATACCCCAAAGTGTCGCCCCAAGCGCCGCCGTCGATTATAAGATTCCCGCTCTTTAAGTCAAAACCGCCGTATTCGTTTTTTGTCGTCGCTTTTAGTTTATTTATCGCGCTGAGTAACGCTTTACTCGGTACGGAAGAATTTATCGCTGTAAGCGCGTTGATAGTTTGTTTGTACTCTTCGGCGGTAAGAAAAGTAGAAGAAAGTTTGTAGGTGTCTATAATCGAAAACCCGCCTTTACTTCCGCGTACGGTGTAAATGGGAACTCCTGTCATTTCGAGCGATTCTATGTACCGATATACGCTTCTTACAGTACACTCGTACTTTTCGGCAAGATAAGACGCTTTTACGCATCTTTTGGATAAGAGTTCGAAAAGTATAGAAAGCATTATTTCGTATTTCATATTATATCCTCTCGATTTTCTAAAAATATTATAACAAATATGACAGATATTGTCAATATCATATTGTAAAATCAAGGCGTAAACAAGGGGAGGATAAAATATGAAAATATTACTTAACTTATTTAAGAAAAAAGAAAACGGCGGATCTCTTACTTACATAAGAAACGGAAGAAGTTTTTATGCAGAAGACGCCGTTATGCCGGATCATACGGGATTTAAGGATCAAAAGGAGATGGATGACTTTTTTAAGGCAGTCTGTTATTCGCGCACTCATATATAAGGCGCGATATATCGCGTGAAGCGTCGCGGAAAGATAGTTTTTTTATTTTTTCTTTGTAAGCCGATCTGTTAAGATATAGTTTGTTTATTCTGTCCGAGAGTTTATTCGTAGAGAGTTGCTCCTGATAGAGCACGTCGAAAGCGCCTTTTTTCTTAAAATATTCCGCGTTAAGGATCTGATCCCCGCGGGACGCGGTCTTTGGTAACGGTATCAAAAGAGAAGGAATTTCCAGAGATAAAAGTTCGAAGACCGTGTTTGAACCCGCTCTCGACACGCAAACGTCCGCCGCGGCGTATGCGTATTTCATATCGGCAAATTCCGTTTGAACGTAACCGTCTTTTTTAATCGAGCCGTTTACGTTTCCTTTACCGCATATATGCAGAACGTCAAATTTTTTTAAGAGTTCGTCTAACGCGGATCTGACCGCACCGTTTATCGCTTTTGCGCCTAAACTTCCGCCGGTTATTAAAAGGATCGGTTTTGCTCCTGAAAAACCGAATTTTTTTAACGCCGTATTTTTATCGACGGAAAACAGTTCGTGGCGGATAGGTGTGCCGACGAACAGCCCGTTTTTGATTTTCTCCGCCGTTTCGGGAAAGGACGTTAAAACGCTTTTAGAATATCTTGCAGAGATTTTGTTCGCAAGTCCTACGGAAAAGTCGCTCTCGTGACTTATCACGGGGATTTTTTTATTTTTTGCAGACATTACTACTGGGAGCGCAACGTAACCGCCTTTGCTGAAAATTACGTCCGGTTTTATTTTTTCGATTATTTTTTTACTTTCTCTTATTCCTTTAAGAAGTTTAAAAGGTATCGTAAGGTTTTTTAAAGTAAAAGAGCGGATCAGTTTTACCGTTTCTATTTCGTAATAGGGGATATTCTGATCTTTAACAAGTTTCTTTTCTATTCCGTTTTTACTTCCGATATATACGATACTGTCGAAGTTCTTTTTTAAGTAGGGGATAAGCGCAATATTCGGTACGCAATGTCCGGCTGTTCCGCCTCCCGTTAAAATAACCGTTGCCATACGTTTATTTTATGCAAAAAGAAAGGTCAATATACTAAAAAACTCCCGAACGGTTTGTTCGGGAGTTTTTTGGTTTTATTTTATTTATTCGTCTTTCTTGTCAGTCTCGTCGGATTCGGTGTTTTCGGAAACTTCTTCGGGTTTTTCTTCGTTCGTTTCGGTTTCGCCGAAGTCGGTTACTTCTCCGTAAACGTAATCGTCCAAGGTCGTTTCCTCGACGTTTTCACCATTGTTTTCTTCGGAAGTTTCCTCTAAAACTTCTTCGGTCGCCTCTTCGGTTTCCGCGTTCTCGTCAGCCGTTTCTTCGGTTTCGGTTACCTTTTCCGTTTCGGCGGCTTTCGCGTTCTTTTCTCTTGCCTGTTTAAGCATATTGTTTCTGCTTTCGACTTTGTAGTGAGACTGAACTTTTTCTTTCTTGCCTCTTCTACGTCTTACGTTCTTTATAAAGAGCGCGATTATCGCTACGATAAGAACAACGGCAAGAAGGATAGAGGAGAAGGAGAGCCAGAAGGTGGACGCGTCGGTCTGTGCCGCGCAACCGGTTTTAGCGGTGTCTTCTTCCGATTCCTCTTCTTCAGTCTCTTCAACGGGTTCTATCGTATTCAATACCGAGTAGATCGTAGAATCGTTTTTAGCCCAAACGTAACTTACTTCGCCCGCGTCTTCACCGTAAGCATAGGAGATAAGTTGCGCGTTATCGCTTATGAAAGCATTTTTGGTAAGTGCGCCGAGCGGGGTAGTGGCGTCGGTAAACGTGTCTGCAAATCTCTTGGGCTCGGTGAACGCGCCGGAGGTGGTTACCTTAACGTTGTTAAAGAACACGTAACCTTGCGACGCGGTAGCGTCCTCGCCGTCTCTTCCTCCGTTCCAGATTTCAAGACGAACGTTCTTTTCGTTCTTTCCGTTTGCGATATAGAAGTTGACGGTTACCCAGCCGCTATCGTCCATCATGGTGCTGTCAATAGCTATCGCATACTTTAAGTCGGCAGCCCTGTAAGTCTTACCGTTGCTCGTAAAGGTGGCAAAACTTAAAACGTCTTTACCTTCGTTTGCGGTGTTTATGAGATAGATATACGCTTTAGCGTCGCCGATAACTCTGACTTTAACGCTGAATTGTGCGTTTGCAGACGCGGAAATAGTCGAGTTTTCGCCGATAAATCCGTAATGATCGAGTTCCTTATTGTAGATCATAAGGGGTTGAATATCGTTCGTATAAGCGTCGCTTAATGCGCCTTCGATATCGAGTCCGGTGTTGTCGCTGTAATCCGCAAGGTACTTGGTATTGATAAGTCCCGCGAAACTTCCGTTTTCGCCCGCACCGCTTCTGGTGTTTATCGTTCTCGTTGCGTCAGCGCTTTCGGAAACGTAAATGTGGTTTGAGACAATGCCTTTATAGTTTTGCAAGTTGGTGGGGTAGGCGGTTATTTCGCCGAGGTTACCTGAGGACGGAGTAAAGGCGCAACTTGCTTCGCTTTCACTTTCTTCCGTGTAATCCGCAGTGTATCCTGCATACAAAGCCTGTTCTTTATCCGCAACGGAAACGAGGAAAGAATAAAGATCCGCGGTTTCCGCCTCTTCGTCTCTGAAGTTGCCCTTTGCGATCGTGGGGGAAGTAAAGTAAACTTCTCCGCAAGCGAACTTCGTTCTGTTGGCTAACGTGGTGAACGCGACGCTACTTGCAGGACCTATTTCAAGTAAAACGTAGAACTCTCTGCCGTCGTTCTCCGCGTTTGCAAAGTTATTCTTTATAACTAACGTAACGGTCTTATATTCGTCGCTTACGTCGCTGATGCTAACTAAATCTGCACGTTTTTGAGAGGTTTCGCCGAACACGTCGTATACGCTCAGCTTAACGTCGGTCGAACCTAAAAGCTTGCTTAACCGGTTTTTGATTTTCATAGAAACGACTGCGTATTCGCCGTTATTCAAGACGAATTTGTCGCTTTCGATCTTTACGCTGTAAGCGGAATAGTTAAGTCCGCTGACCTTATACCCGTCTTCGTTTTCGGCAACGCAGGTGGCGGTGTCTTCCGCGTATCCTATGGAAACAGCGGTTTTACCGGTAGAGTCGGTAGTGTTAAAACCGTTAACGATCGCGTCGCTCTTAACGACGTAGTCGGGGAACTGCGCGAACGCCGCGTCCATACTTAAATCGTAATAGAAATAGTTCGCGGTTTCGTTGAATTCTCTTGCGTCGTGCGAAAGGGGAGTTCTCGAATTGAAATCTAAAGCGGAGTCGCCGAAAACGGTCTTTCCGTCAAGAGCCGTCAAGTCGTCTAATACTTCGTAAGTTACGCTGTCAAAGTAAGCCGTACCTTCGGTGTAGTATAAGCCGTCGCTCGAAGTACCGTTGCCGTAACCTAAGCCGAACACTAAGTTAAAGGTCGTATCGTACTGCTCGTCCGCATGGATATAAACTGTGTAGTCTTTCCACTCGCCGTCGGTTACGATATTGCTGATCCTGTACTGTGCCTGTGAATTGCCCTTAATGGAGTTGGCGATACGGATATTCGCACCGTACTCGCCGTCGGCATTTTTGCCGGAAACCGCTTGCGTCATTACGTATACGCTGACTTTGGCGTACTTGCCTTTTTCAAGGGTAACGGTAGAAGCGGACGTGATAATCTGCGCCGTGCCGAACCCGAACTCGTTACTCGAATTCGACATATAGTTGTTGAGCATATAAACTTTGGAGTCGGTCATACCGTCGCGAACGGGACGGGAGATACCGACGGAAGTTTCAAAGGTTGAGATGACGAACTCTTTAAATAATTCGTCCATATTGTCGTCGGTTATAGAAAGCGCGTCCGCAGCCTCCTGACCGTACTTTTGAACGTAATACGATCTGATCGCGGCGGATTTTGCATCTTTACTTGTGGGATAACCGCTCGTGCTGTACTTGTTTCCGGCAAATCCGCGGAAGTCAGCGTCGTTATAAAGCGTTTCTGTAAGAACTTTCCAGCCTGCCTCTGACACGTCGATAACGCCCGAACTAACTTGGGACGTTTTCGCGCCGTTGTCGAGCGATCTGTTCCATGTGGAAGTCGAATACGGGAAACTTGTGTATGCAAGCTCGTCGGTCGCGTAGTCAAAGTTCATGTTTGAAATAGGAGTAGTGTCTTCGCTCGTATAAGTGTAAGTCTTATCGCTGCTACTGCTATCGTTCGACGAAGAATTTTTGCTGCAAGCGATAAACGTAAACGCCGAGAAAGCGACGATCGCTACAAGCGAAAAAATCAGTGCAAGTTTGCCGGTAAGTTTTTTCATAAAGCCTTTTTTCGTCATAATTCACCTTTTTTAATATAAGTCTCGAATAAAAAACGAACACACGTCCGCATTTAGAAACATTATATAATATAATTTGCAAAAAATCAACCTAAAGATTAAAGAAAATCATATATTTTTGAAATAAAACGCAATAAAAAATCCGATTTGCTTAAAATGTTTGTAAGGAGTGGGGAAAATGGCGAGAAAAAAAGGCGCAAAGAAAAATATTTTATCCGTCGTATTCGGCTCGCTTACCGGACTTCTTAACGGGCTGTTCGGCGGAGGCGGAGGAATGATCGTCGTTCCGACGCTTACGGGAATTTTGAAAAAGGATCAGAAAACCGCACAGGCAACCGCAATTTTTATTATACTTCCGGTGTCTTTTTTGAGTGCGGTGATCTACTCTTCGTTCGGTAATTTGGAATATTCCGTTTTGACGCCGACGGCGATCGGTGTTATCCTCGGTGGAACGATCGGGGCTAAAATCTTAAAAGTTGCGAAAAACGGTACTCTTTTTAAGATTTTTTACGCCTCGATGCTTTTTGCGGGGCTTAAAATGATTTTTTAGTATGGCGGTTTTATTTTTTCTTTTTGGGATGATAGGCGGTGTGTTCGGCGGTTTAGGTATGGGAGGGGGAACGTTTCTTATTCCTCTTCTTACGATATTCGGCGGGGTTTCTCAACACGTCTCTCAGGCGGTAAACCTTATCGCCTTTTTGCCCATGTCGGTCATCGCGTTGTTTATCCATATCAAAAACGGTTTTGTTGACACGAAAACGGCGGCTATCTTTATTTTGCCTGCGCTTTTGTTTGCTTTTTTATTTTCTTTCGTCGCTCAATACGTGGACGGAGTATTGTTAAAAAAGATTTTCGGAGCTTTTTTAGTCTTTCTTTCGGCGTTGTTTTTCGTTAAAGATAAGCGAAAAGACAAGTTGCTTTAATCGACAATTTTTTACTGACGATTTCTTAAAAAAAAATTTAAAAAAAAGAACGAAAATCAAAA
>CAMPBJ010000060.1 GCA_946637575.1 uncultured Clostridia bacterium
AAGCATAAACAGACCTATAACCGCGGTATTCCGCAAACGCCACTAAAAGTTGTGGGAGACGCGGACTTTACCGGAACTTGGGTCACCTTTATGCCGGACGCGGAGATTTTCGAAACTACCGAATTCAATTACGACACGATAAAGACGAGACTTCGCGAACTTGCGTATCTCAATAAGGGGTTAAGGATAAAACTTGCCGACAAGCGGGAAGGCAGAGAACAGAGCGACGAGTTCTATTACGAAGGCGGTATCGCGCACTTTGTGGAAGATTTAAGCAAAAATAAAACGCCTTTATTCGATAAACCCGTTTATTTCGACGTGTTCTACGGCGATAACGAAGTAGAAGTCGCTATCCAGTATACCGACACGTATAACGAAACTGTTTACGCCTTTGCCAACAACATCAACACCGAAGAAGGCGGAACGCATTTAGAAGGCTTTAAGGCGTCGCTTACGAAGATAATAAACGACTTCGGCAAGAAACTCGGCGTATTTAAAAACGACGAAAAGGTTTCGTCCGAAGACGTGAGAGAAGGCATAGTTGCTGTCGTATCAGTCAAACTTACCGAACCGCAGTTCGAGGGGCAGACGAAGACCAAACTCGGCAACTCCGAGATGAGAAACTACGTTACGAAAGCGATGAACGAATATCTCGGCACTTTCTTCGAGGAACACCCCGATAAGGCGAAAGAGATTCTCTTTAAGTGCCTTACGGCGCAGAGGGCGAGAGAGGCGGCGAGAATGGCGCGTGAGAACACGAGAAGAAAGGGCGCGTTGGAGTCAACCACTCTTCCCGGAAAACTTGCCGACTGTTCGGACAAGAACCCCGCGTTCTGCGAGATATTCTTAGTCGAGGGAGACTCGGCAGGCGGTAGCGCAAAACAAGGGCGAGACAGGAGATTTCAGGCGATACTTCCTTTAAGGGGCAAAATCCTTAACGTAGAAAAGGCGCGTATCAACAGAGTCTTGGAAAACGAAGAGATCCGCGCGATGATAACGGCGTTCGGCGGCGGTATGCAGGACGATTTCGACGTAAATAAACTCCGTTACGACAGAATAATCTGTATGACCGACGCGGACGTTGACGGCAGTCACATAAGGATTTTACTTTTGACTTTCTTCTTCCGCTTTATGAAACCGCTTATCGAGCAGGGGCACGTGTATATCGCGCAGCCGCCGCTCTATAAGGCGACGAAGAACAAGGTGGACAAATACCTTTATTCGGATAAAGAACTTAACGATTACTTAGAAGAAGTCGGTAAGTGCGATATACAGCGCTACAAAGGTCTCGGCGAAATGGACCCCGAACAACTTTGGGAAACGACGATGAACCCCGAGACGAGAACAATGCTCCGCGTTTCTATGGAAGACGCGGTCGAGGCAAACGAAACGTTTACGCGTTTAATGGGCGACGATCCGGAACTCCGTCGTCAGTTCATTGAAGAAAACGCAAAACTCGTTACAAATCTTGACGTTTGATCGGGGGAAGAAAGATGATAAAAAGAGAAGCGCCCGCAGAACTTACCGCGGAGTTTAAGGAAAAATTAGCCAAAACAAAACTTATAAATATCGAAGTAAACAACGAAGTCAAAAAGTCGTTTATAGCGTACGCTATGGCGGTAAACGTTTCCCGTGCGATCCCTGACGTAAGGGACGGATTAAAGCCCGTTCACAGACGTATTCTTTACGCTATGCACGATATGGGTTTAACGTTCGATAAAGGCTACAAAAAGTGCGCGAAGATCGTTGGTGAAGTTCTCGGTAAATATCACCCGCACGGCGACAGTTCGGTTTACGACGCGCTCGTCCGTTTAGCGCAGGACTTTTCGATAAACTGTCCGCTTGTGGACGGACACGGGAACTTCGGTTCGGTTGACGGAGACTCTGCCGCGGCTTATAGGTACACCGAGGCAAGACTTTCTAAACTTGCTAACGAAATGCTCCGCGACTTAGAAAAGGACACCGTCGATTTTTATCCGAACTTTGACGACACAGAAATGCAACCGGTCGTCCTTCCGTCGAGAATACCTAATATTCTCGTCAACGGTTCGGACGGTATCGCCGTCGGTATGGCGACGAATATTCCACCGCATAATCTTGGCGAGTGTTTGGACGCGTGCATCGCGCTTATGGACAATCCCGACATAACTATTGAAGAACTTATGCAATATATCCCCGCGCCCGACTATCCGACGGGCGGCGTCCTTATGGGGCGCAGCGGAATAAAGCAAGCGTACACGACCGGGAAGGGCGGATTCGTTCTCCGCGCAAAGACCGAAATAGAAGAGTTCAACAACGGCACGAGAGAGCGCATAGTCGTTACCGAAATACCTTATCAGGTAAATAAGGAAGAACTTATTAAGTCCATCGCGTCGATGGTAAACGACAAGAGAATAGACGGCATATCCAACCTTCGCGATGAGTCCGACCGCCACGGTATGCGTATCTCTATCGAGTTAAAGAAAGACGCGAACGCGCAGGTCGTCTTAAATACGCTCTTTAAGCACACGAACCTGCAAGTCAAAGACGGAATCATACTTTTAGCCTTAGTTGACGGCGAGCCGAAGATTTTGGGCTTAAAACAGATTCTGGAATATTATATCGCACATCAGGAGTCGGTTATCGTCAGAAGAACGAAGTACGACCTTGCAAAAACCGAAGAGAGAGAACATATCGTCAAAGGTCTCGTCATTGCGCTTGCGCATATCGACGAAGTGATAGAGGCGATCAAACAGTCCGCGGATAAGTCCGAGGCGCTCTCAAAACTTATGTCGCTCTTCGAACTCTCGGATAAGCAGGCGAACGCGATACTTGAAATGAGATTACAGCGCCTTACCGCTCTGGAAGTCGAAAAACTCAACGAAGAACTCGTTGAACTCGATAATACGATCGCCGACTTAAAGGATATTCTTTCTAAACCCGAAAGAGTAAAGGCGATAATCCGTGCGGATATGGAAGAGATAAAGGAAAAGTATCCTTCGCCGAGAAAGACGGAACTTTCTTACGATTACGGCGACATAGATATCGCCGATCTTATCCCGAAGGAAGACGTGGTCATAAGTCTGACTCACTTCGGGTACGTAAAGCGCGTTCCCGTTGCGGAGTACAAGGCTCAACACAGGGGCGGCAAGGGTATCACCGCGCATAAGCCCAAAGAAGAAGATTTCGTCGATAATATGTTTATCACCAGCACTCACGACGATATTCTGTTCTTTACGGATAAAGGTAAAGTATACAGCCTTAAAGGTTACTTTATCCCCGAGGCGCAGAGAACGGCAAGGGGCAGAGCGATCGTAAACCTTTTGGAACTCTCCGAAGGCGAGAAAGTCTGCACCATGTTACCCTTAAAGGAAGGCGCGGAAGGATATATTGCGATCGCGACCAAGAACGGTCTTATAAAGAAGACCGCGCTTTCGGAGTTTGCAAACATCAGAAAGACGGGTAAGATCGCTATCAGCCTTTTAGAGGGCGACGAACTTATCTCTGTCGCGCTGACCGGCGGTGAAGACGAGATTATTATGGCGTCGCACGACGGAAAGTGTATAAGATTCTCCGAAAAAGACGTCAGGGCTATGGGAAGAGACACGCAGGGCGTAAAGAGCATGGAACTCGACGACACCGACTACGTTTTGGACATGGCTGTCGTTTCTCCCGAAAAGGAAGTTATTACCATGACCGAAAACGGTTACGGCAAACGATCGGATCTTTCGGATTACAGACTTCAAAGTCGTGGCGGAAAGGGTGTTAAGGCCGGCGTGTTCAATGAAAAGACAGGGAAACTCGCAAGTCTTAAACTCGTTTCGAGCGACGAAGATATTATGATCATTACGAACAACGGCACGATTATAAGAGTCGATTCCGAAGATATCAGTAAAATCGGCAGAGATACGCAAGGAGTAAGAGTAATGCGTATCGACGGCGGTATTGTCAGCAGTATTGCGCTTACACCGAAGAGCGAAGAAGAGGGCGAGACTGAAAACGCCGAATAACGATATTTGACGGTAAAAAAGAGATGTAGATGCGGTGGATTTTCCACCGCATTTCAATTTGCCGCTTTTTTTAAAAAAATTGCGATTTTAAATTGACAAACATTTTTTTATTTACTATAATAAATAAGCGCGTGAGAAAAATGCTGATATGGCTCAGTTGGTAGAGCGCATCCTTGGTAAGGATGAGGTCACCGGTTCGACTCCGGTTATCAGCTCCATAGGATTTACTCGATAGAATATTTTTAGTGTTCTATCGATTTTTCTTATATTAAAGTTTTTAAGGTGGAACGTGAAAGTTATTAAAAGATTTTTGTCGTGTATTACGGTCTTTATGCTGTCCGCTATCTTTCTTTTCGGTTGCGCTAAAGCGGAGAACCCGAAAGACGAGACAGGAGAGCCGATATCCGAAACTACCGTAATTTTTAATCACGAGCTTTTTTACGGATATATAGGTTATTCCGAAATAAAGAAGTTAGATTTGTCTTTTTTGTATAAAGACTCCTTCTTTGACGCGGACGCGACGGTTTTTTCTAAGGATTTGGCGATGGTTTCGTTCGGCAACGCTCTTATGGCGCACGCCGAGAAAGACGTATCGGAATTCTACAAAAAAACCGGCTTTGATGACGTTGAATTGCACTTTGAAGAGGAAACCGGGCTTGATTCCGTCTCTTTTTCCTTTGCGCACAAAGCGATAGGCGGCAAAAACCTTGTTTCCGTTTCGATCAGGGGAAACGATTATTACAAGGAGTGGGCAAATAACTTTGAGTTAGGCGAGTCCGGTAATCATCAGGGATTTTATAAATGCGCGCTGAAAGTTTACGGTTTACTGAAAAACTACGTTTTAAGTTACAATAACGTGTCGCTATGGATAAACGGTTATTCAAGGGGCGGGGCGATCGCGAACGTTCTTTCGCATATTATTCTTTCTAAAAAAGAGATAAACGTCGCTAAAAAAGATATGTTCGTTTACACTTTCGGTACACCCAAAGCGTTGGATTTTAGCGGCGAATTAGCCTATGAGAACGTGTTTAACGTTATAAATTCAAGGGATATAATTACTCACTTCGTGCCCGAAAAAGAATACGGGCTAAAAAGGTGCGGTATCGATATCGACGTCTACTCGGAAAACGCCGAAGCAATAATAAGGGAAGTCGTCGCGGATGTTTATCTGCCGACTTTTATGCCCGATAATTACAACTATAAAACCGAAAAAGAGTTTGTCGACTACCTTTTTTCGACGCTTACCGCGCCGAAGGTAAGCGACGACGATCCGTTCGTCTATATAAGCACGAGGGAAGAGTACGTAAGTAATATTCAAAGACCGATTGAAACGGCGCTTCTGACCGCTTTCGGACTTCCCGAGAACGTTTTAACGCAGATTATGACAGATACTTCTTCGCGTCTTTCGGAAGGGTTGCCGTTTATTCTCGGCACGCTCGGTAAAGAGTACGGACTTTACGATTACATCGTGCCGTATCTTAATGACGCGGGGTACTCTTTTGACGAAAGCGTTTTAAGGGAAGATTCGGAACAGATCCGAAAGTTTATTCTCGGGAAACTTGCGTTTGTCTCCACTTTTACGGTTAAAGACTCTAAAAACCTTAATAACGCTATGCGCTTGGCGTGTATGCACTTTGCAGAATCATATTACGCGCTTATAAACGCTCGCGTAGAATAAAAAGCGTTTTAGTAAAATACGCTGTTTTTTGTTTGCTTTTATTTTTTTTATAAATTATAATTATATTACTATGCCGAAACTGTTATCAAAGGACAATAAAGTAGGGCTTTCATACTTCGGGCTTATTATAGTAATTCTCGTTTGGGGAAGCGCTCCGCTCGTTGCAACGGAGATCAATAAGGCGTTTTCTCCTTCCATCTCCATGACGATAAGGGGTTTTCTTGTCGCCGTCTTTTTATTTTTAATATCGATCAAAAAACTTAAACTCTTAAATAAACGTTATTTTATCGTTGCTCTGTCAACCGGGCTGTTTTATGCGGTTGCTTCTATTTTGCAGCGTTTCGGCTTAAAGAGTACCACGCCGTCGCACTACCAGTTTTTAGAGAACTTATCCTGCCTTGTAGTGCCGTTTTTAATGTGGTGGTTTATCAAGAAAAAACCTAACGTTTTAACTATCCTTTCGTGTATTATCTGTCTTGTTTCCGCACTTATTTCATTTTTCAGAACCTTCATCTTTGAAATAGGAGCAATCCTGATTCTGCCTCTTATCTTAGGAGAGAAGGGAATATGGCTTGCAATTATAGTTGCGGAGTTAAGTTCTTTCCTTCTTACTACTATTTTCTTAAAGAAAAATTCAAATAAATATCAATATCACATACATATATAGGTTAATAAGCTTAATTTGATATGAAATAAGAGGTTGAAAAATGATTATGGGCAGGGCAACTAAACTATGCACTTCAGCCGTATTGGAAGGACATACTGACTCATTATACAGACTGTAAATTTTT